>JAEUQL010000467.1 GCA_016789295.1 Blastocatellia bacterium
TAACTTATCACGAGTCTATTTAGTCAAAGACCAAAACCTTAACGATAAGTTGAGGGCAGTAAAAGAGATCTTGCTCAATCAGTCTGAGACGTTTCAGATTCAGAAAGCTTTCGAGAGCTTTGAAAAAGAGTTTACAAAAGCTGCTCAGCTTGACCACAGAGCCATAGCCAGTGTCTATGACTACTTCTCGTTTAACAAAAGATTCTACTTTGTAATGAAATATGTAGAAGGTAGAGATCTGCACTCTCACTTGGTTGAAAAACGTAATCACTACTTCGACGAGAAGACAGTCACCGAATGGGCTATACAGATAGCAGACCTATTTGTCTATTTTCACAGCCTTCCAAGTTCAGAACTTGGTGGAACCTTGCACCCTGCACATCTAATAGTAGATAAAGAGAATAGGATTACTTTTGTTAACTTTGGTATAGGTTCTAGCCTTCATTATCAACCTAGATACTATGTTCCTGATCTACTTTCTCCTGAACAGATGTGCTACAGCTCTCCAGAAAGTATTGTTGGTAATGTAGTTGCACAGTCTGACATTTACAATTTGGGTGCATTGATGTTTCACCTATTAACAGGTGTTAACCCAATCGATAATCCATTACTGATTTTTGATTTTACCAAAAGCTTACGCCCATCACAGATCAACCGCTACCTCAGTCCAGCCATCGAAGCGATAATCTGTAAGGCTGTCAGCTTGAAAGCAGAAGATAGGCATACATCGGCACAGCAGATGAAAAGTGAATTGGAAGCACACCTTGCTTTGCTGAACAGATCAAAAGAGCCAAAGCCAGCTTTTCTGGTATTTGTTGATCCAATAAATAATGTCTCTTTTACTATTACTCAAGAAAAAACAGTGATAGGTAGGTCTAACAAGAATTCTGTCGATATAGATCTGGATCTTTATGATAAAGATCATGTGGTTTCACGCCGTCACGCCATTATCTACAGAGAGAGTGATCAGTTTTTTGTTGAAGATACAAACAGCACAGGTGGAACTTTTGTCAATCGTGCACGAATCTCGACCAATCAACGCTATCTAATCAAACATAACGATTTGATAAGGCTTTCGGAGATAACTTTCAGGTTTATTGCTCCACCGCCACCATTTAAGCTGACTTTGGAACGTCAAAAAATAGACGCCGAAAGCTTCTTTGAACGTGGTGAAGAACTGCGCCGAACTGCAAAATTTGTTGAAGCCATAGAAGCTTACAGCGAAGCTATAAAACTCAAACCAGCTACCGCAAGATTCTACTACTACCGTGGCTATGTTTATGCTGAAAACAACCAACTTGAGTTGGCAATATTGGATTTTACTGAAGCTATCAAACTTCAGCCCGACTATCCTGTAGCATACAATAGCCGTGCTTTTGCTTACATCAGCAAAGGCAAGCTAGACCTAGCACTAGCTGATTTTAATAAGCTAGTAGAATTACAACCAAACAATGAAGTTCCATACCAGAATCGTGGTTTTGTATATGATATTAAAGGCAAACTAGATCTAGCACTTACTGACTATTCACAAGCAATAAAAATAGCTCCAAATCATGCTGGTACATACTATGATCGTGCAAGCATTTATGTCAGAAAGGCTGAGTTTGACCTAGCATTTACAGACTATAGTAAAGCTGTAGAGATAAAACCCGATTATGCTAAAGCTTTTCGCCGTCGTGGTAATCTTTTCTATCGTAGAGGTGACATTGAACGTGCTATAAGTGACCTTGATCGTAGCATCCGCCTCAATAGCGAAGATCCAGAAAGCTACTTTGTTCGTGGTGACATACACGACTTTTTGGGTGATATACAGAGAGCATGCGAGGATTACTACAAAGGTTATAGACTACGTGGTGAGGGCTATTTCAAAAAGGAACGCTACGAAGCAGCCATTTCAGACTTTTCTCAAGCTATCAAGTTCTCACCCTCTGACCCAACAGTCTATGTCAAACGTGCAGAAGTGAGTGTGAAAAAAGGTTATATAAAACGTGCAATATCAGACTACAAAAAAGCTCTTGAGTTGACACAGGAACTAGAAAAGAAAGCAGAGATAGAGAAACTACTTACAGAACTTGAAAATCTAGAAAGTTAGCCTTTTAGAAAATAAAGAACTAAAGAAAGGTAAAAGGAGTGATAATAGAAGCTGCAGGTGTGTCAGACATAGGCAGGGTTCGGCCTACAAATCAAGATAGATTTAGGATATTTTTAGAAGAAGCTATATTCCTAGTTGCCGATGGAATGAGCACTCCCAAAGGCGGTGAAATAGCAGCAGAACTTGCAGCAGAGTGGCTACGCCCAAGCCTAAAAAACTATCTGCAAAATATAGAAAAAATTACAGATAAGAATGTATTTGATGCTCTTCTAACGACTATTGCTAGCATAAACCATAAAGTTCTTAATTACTCTAAAGAAGAGAATACTGATACGGAAGGTATGGGAACTACCCTAACAACTGCTTTTGCGTATAATAACTCTGTATTTTTGGCTCATGTCGGTGATAGCCGAGCATATCTTTACAGAGCTGAAAAACTTCTGTTGCTTACTGAAGATCATTCACTTATAGATCTGATGATAAAAAGGGGTGAGATAACAGAAGAAGAAGCCACTACCCACCCATCCAGAAGAGCACTTTCTCGCTACATTGGCATGGCCGATCTGATAACTCCAGATCTACACAAGATAGAATTTTCTGTTGGAGACCGGTTGCTGCTCTGTAGCGATGGTCTCATAAAAGAGCTTTCAGATAGGGTTATTTCTGAAATAGTCTCAAAACAAGCATCTGCATTAGAAACCTGTGAAGAGTTAGTTAGCAGAGCAAACCAACAAGGTGGACAAGATAATATAACAGTAGTTGTAATAGATCATCACTAGAGCGATCTCGATAGAACCCTTTTTGAGGATGCCAATGGAGCTACCAAGAGATATTGAAGACCTTATGACCGTTGCGCTTCGCGAAGCTATGGGGGCTAGAGCCGAAGCTGTAGAGCCTATACATCTGTTTATAGCCATCTGCAAAATGGACAATCGTGCCGTGGTTTCTGCTTTTCGTAGCTTTGATATAGACCCCACAGAACTACGCCGCAGAGTCAGAGGGCTTGCTTATGGGCTTGGTAGAAAATCTGACAATCTGATAGAGAGAGTTTCAAACAGAGTGCTTCGCATTGTTGACGAAGCAAAAAATAGAGTTCGAGACATTGGTAAACAATTGGAAGTTGTCGATATACTATTTTCTGTTCTTGAGCGTCCTGATCCTTACATTCAAAAAACCATAGAAATGGAACGCCTTCCTGTTGAGCAGCTAATGAACTTCATTCGAACTATGTCTTTTGATGTCAAGGTAGTTGTAGATGTCCAGAAAGAGAAACAGAAAGAAGACAACCGTCGTTCAGATGTACACGTGACCACAGGTATTCACCCACCTACTCCAACTCTGGATCTATGTGGTAAAGACTATACAGCTCTTGCCCGAAACGGTAAATTCGACCCTGTAATTGGTCGAGGTGAAGAGATTAAAAGGCTAATTCGTGTATTACTGCAGAAGCAAAAAAATAACCCCGTACTTGTTGGTGAACCAGGTGTTGGTAAAACAAGTATAGTTGAAGGTTTGGCTCTTTCTATTGTTGATCAAGATTC
>JAEUQL010000468.1 GCA_016789295.1 Blastocatellia bacterium
AACTGAACAGCAATATGTGAAGAAAAGCCACAGAGAAGAAGTTTTGACAACCAATCGATCTCAAATATATTGAAGATTAAAGAAAGTACCAACGTATCTGATATAGTTGCAGTATAAGCAATCACTTTTAGTTTCTGTTTATCATATCTATACTTTTTAAGCCAAATACGGAAGAAGAAATTTGTAGCAAGAAATATAGCTAGTAATAGAATAAAGATAGGAAGCTTCTCAAAAGCTCTAATATAGAAAACCCCTGAGAAGACTATTAATACAGACAGTAACCATCGTATCTTTACGTTCCATACATACTTTTTCTCTTCTTCTATAGTAAAGTTCAAATACTTCGGCAAGTAGACTAATGAGTACGTAAATCCTGCTGCAAGTACTAAACTCGGTACAAAATTAGATACCGCTAAGCTCTCTGTAAGAGCTACTCCCCTTATCAGAATCAGAGCAAACAATAGAAAGATGATTGCCGTTGACACTTTTCTATATCTACTTAGAAAGATCTTCTGCTCACCATATTGCATTATCAGACTCCATTTTCATAGATGTAAGATAATTTAGCACAAGTAAAAGCAGATATATCAAGCAGCTAAGAACCTGAGAGAAGTTCTGTTCATCGAGCATCCATTAACTGTTTCTACTTAGCGTAGAGAGCACGAGTATTTGGTGATTGACACTCCATTGGCTCTAAACTATTATCAATGCCTGCGTATCGTATAGCTTTAAATCTATTACTATTTAGCTTGATATTTACAGGAGAATCCATGAAGACTGTCGATGTAAGTAACAGACTTGAGGAATCCGAAAAGAGATGGGAAGAGAAAACCTTAAAGCCGACGCTTGAGCGCATGCCGGAACGCTCTCAGGACTTTACAACAGTCTCTCTTTCCCCTATCAATAGACTTTACACTCCAAACAGCATCCCAGACCTCGATTATGAAGGTGAAATAGGCTTTCCAGGTGAGTATCCATACACTCGCGGTATTCACGCAACGGGTTACAGAGGCAAGCTTTGGACTATGCGTCAGTTTGCTGGGTTTGGCTCAGCAGAGGATACGAATGCACGTTTCAAGTATCTTCTTAGCCAAGGTCAAGATGGTCTTTCTGTAGCATTCGACCTTCCAACCCTCATGGGATTAGATTCCGATCATCCAACCAGTGAAGGAGAGGTTGGGAAGTGTGGAGTTGCTATATCCAGCCTTGAAGACATGGAAAGGCTTTTTGATGGTATACCACTTGAAAAAGTTACTACATCGATGACCATCAATGCACCCGCATCTGTTATCTTCGCAATGTACATAGCAGTAGCAGAAAAGCAAGGTGCAGATCTAAGAAAGATATCTGGAACGATTCAAAACGACATATTAAAAGAGTACATAGCACAGAAAGAATGGATATACCCACCAAAACCAAGCATCAGGCTTATAACAGATGTTTTTTCATTTTGTAGCCATCACGTTCCAAAATGGAATAGTATCTCTATTTCTGGTTACCACATTCGTGAAGCTGGATCGACCGCAGTTCAAGAGCTTGCTTTTACCCTTCGCGATGGCATTGAGTATGTTCAAGCCGGGATAGAAGCTGGACTTGATGTTGACGATTTTGCTCCAAGACTCAGTTTCTTCTTCAATTCACACAACGACTTTTTTGAAGAAGTTACCAAGTTTCGTGCAGCACGCCGCATCTGGGCAAAAGTTATGCGTGAACGTTTCAAAGCCAAGAGTGAGAAGTCTTGGATGCTACGCTGTCACGCACAGACAGCAGGTTGTACACTGACAGCACAACAGCCTTACAACAATGTGGTTCGTGTTGCAATACAAGCACTTGCAGCAATACTTGGTGGAACAAACTCATTACACACAAACTCTCTTGATGAAACCTTAGCACTTCCATCAGAACACGCAGTCCTTATAGCTCTCAGAACACAACAGATACTCGCTACAGAGACTGGTGTCATCAACACCATAGACCCACTTGCTGGAAGCTATTTTGTTGAAAAGCTTACAAATGATATGGAGAAAGGGGCTTTTGACTACTTTGACCGCATTGATGCAATGGGTGGAATGGTTGAAGCTATCAATGCAGGTTTTCCACAACGAGAGATACAAGAATCAGCATATCAATTTCAGAAGGCTCTTGAGCGTAAAGATAAGATAATGGTTGGTATAAATGAGTATGTAACAAAAGAAGAGCCTCAAAAAATACCTCTTCTTCAAATAGAAGACTCTGTAGCCCAACTTCAACATCAGAGGTTATCTGATCTTCGGCGCCGACGTGACAACCGCACAGTCACAGCCACTCTTGAAGCTTTGAAAGCGGGTGCACGTGGAAACGATAATACTATGCCCCTCATACTCGACTGTGTAAGAGCATATGCAACACTTGGCGAGATCTGTGATGCTCTCAAAGAAGTATTTGGAGTTTATGAGGAACCTATATTCTAGAGCAGTAGCCATCTACCTTTGGAGCAGTTTATGGCAAAAATCCTGATAATTGATGATGAAGATGAAGTAAGGCTGGCGGGAAAAGTAGCACTTGAATCAGGTGGGCACGAAGTCTTTGAAGCAAGTGGCGGTTTGGCAGCAATAAAAATGCTCAAAGATAAGGGTGGCTTTGACTTGATCATTAGCGATGTAATGATGCCAGGCATAGGAGGATTAGAGGTTTGTCAGCTTGTCAGGCTAGATCCCAAATTCAAAGACATACCGTTTATATTCCTTAGCGGAAAAAAAGAAGAAGAGGAAAGAGTTGCAGGTATTGATGCTGGGGCAGATGATTATCTTGGTAAACCGTTTGCCATTCAAGAGTTACTCATACGAGTTAACAATGCTTTGATGAGGCACAAAAAAGGGAGTGTGGGTGCTCCTCCTGCTCCATCACCCTTTGCTCAGTTGACATTACCACAGTTTATAGAAATGGTGGTTCGCCATAATCTGAGCGGAAAACTTGCTACTCTTTCTCGTCCGACAGACAAAGGACTAATCTTTTTTGAGAAAGGGCACGCCGTCCACGCAAAGTTTAAAGATCAATCTGGTGAGCAAGCCGTTAGAGATATACTTACATCCCCTCTAATGTTCTTCTCATTTGAAGCCTATGAAGTCAGTGACCAGATTACAATGGCAATGGACATAAGTAGAGCTATCAAGAAATAGAAAGTAATAAAATGGAGAATAAGTTCGATTACAAAATAAGAGTTTTAATAGCAAAGCCGGGGCTTGATGGTCATGACCGAGGAGCCAAAGTTATAGCAAGAGCACTACGCGATGCAGGTATGGAAGTGATCTACACTGGACTACGTCAAACACCTGAACAGATCGTTGCAGCCGCACTTCAAGAAGACGTTGATGCAATAGGAGTCTCCATACTCTCTGGTGCACACATGACGCTTCTACCAAAGATCGTACAACTGTGCAAAGAAAAAGGTATTACCGACACCTTGATCTTTTGTGGAGGAATCATTCCAGACGACGATATACCAAAACTGAAAGAGCTAGGTATAGCCGAAGTTTTTACCCCTGGAGCCTCAACAGAAGATGCAATAGCTTTTTTAAGAGACAACGTAAAGCCAAAAGTTGCCTAGTGGCTGGAGAGTCAACTACCTAGCCCTAAAGGGCTAGGCTTGTTAC
>JAEUQL010000469.1 GCA_016789295.1 Blastocatellia bacterium
ATTACAAGAAACAGCATAAAACCTGTAAACTTCTCTGTTCCTTGTAGCTTGTAAAATGGATAGAGCAGTAGTTGAAGGTAGAAAGTTATCGGCTCAAGTTCTATTTGTTGGTCTTTTCTTCTAGCACGTAATTGATGGCATTTGTAAGAGCCGCCACCATAGTTAAAATGCTGCCTGATAAAGCTTTTTAGGTTAAGGTAATGAAAATGGTAGATTTTGGCTGTGTCAAGATACTTAAGCTTTGCACCAGCTTCTGCAAGCCTTTCACAGAAATTACGGTCTTCACCTACCATTAAATAAAAAGCCTCTTCATCAAAGCCACCTACTTTCTCAAAAAGTTTTTTTGAAAGTGCTATGTTGTTACCTGTAAAAAATTTAGTCTTTCGTTGACATTTTTCATGGTATTGATACATGTAATCAACTAGCAGTTGGCTAGCAGTTGAATATATATTATCTACTAATAAATTTTCTGTCTTTCCACCTATTACTAAATCTTTATCAGAATCAAGTTCTGCTGCGAGATGACTCAACCAATACTCATCTACTTTACAGTCATCATCCGTAAAAGCAATATATTTTCCTTTAGCAATAGCTACACCTGCATTTCTAGCACCAGCCGGACCGTTATTACTCTTTCTTAAAAGTACAATATTCAACCTATCTGCAAACTTTTTTATCAGATTTTCTAAAGATACCTTGCTGCCATCATCAACCACTACCACTTCATAATTCTCTTTTGGATAGATGAGTTTACAGATAGCCTCCAGGCAAAATTCAAGCTGTCGAGGTCGATTGTAGGTAGCAATTACTATTGAAAAGACCTTCTCTTGTCCCATACTAGAAACTCTCTCTTGAGATAGTTGCCAATCTTGCTACTACAGCCTCTTTTATCTGTCGCAGCTCATTACTGCTAAATTCACCTAGCAATAATAGTAGTAAAGGAATAGAGAGAGAAATCAACGCAATCTTAGCTATTAGTAATAAGCCAGGCATAGGTAGATAAACTGCAAAACGGTAAACAAAAAGACTTACCAAGCTACTTCTCAAGAAAGTTGCTGATGAAACAGAAAGCTTAAAAAGTCTATAAATAATCAACAAAGAGGCTAAAGCAGAAAGCAGAGAGGTAGCAGCACTCACACTAGCAGCACCCAATAAACCATACTTGGGAATAGCTAAATAATGTCCAAATAGTGTTATTGGTAGTAATGGAACTACAAGAAAAACAGTTAAGTTTTGCCTATCGGCAGCCGTCAAAATTGCTGTAGTCACAGAAAGCATACTTATAGCAACAGAGCCAAATATTAGAATGGCAAGTACAGACCCTGCCATCTCAAACTGTTTACCGAAGAGCAATAAAGCTATTTCATCAGAAACACTCGCAGAAAGTGAAGCAAAAGGTAACATAAAAAGGATTAACCGCATTGATTGTGTAGACATTTTCACTACTTCATCTCTGTTATTGGTTTTAAAAAGTCTTGTTAGAGTAGATAGTAGCAGTGATGTAAAAGCAAAAGAGAAAAGCCCTGGAACTACTGTAAGATTCTGTGCGGCAGCATAGACGCCTGCCTGTTCTGCACTTCCTCCGAGTGCCTTGAGTGCCATTAGGTCTATCTTGTCATAGAGTCTCATAAACAAAGAAAACAGAAAGAGAGGCAACGAATAGGCTAAAAGCCTTCTGGCTGGATAGTTGGCAGTCTGCCAGAGTGGGAGATTTGCGTACAACCTGCAGACCAGAACTTCGACCAGCGATGCCAAAATATTCGCAGCTATCACTCCATCAACTCCAAAACCACACTCTACAAAGAGGATGATTAGTAAGAGTCTCAGCATCCACCTAGTCATCGAAACTATTGCACGTGCGTTATATTTGCCAATAGATATCAAGATATTTTTGTAGCCAAAACCTATACACCAAAAAGGTATGTCAAGAGAGAAATAGAGTAAGTAACGAGCTAGTGTTGGTTCATTTAAAACTATAGCTGTTGGCTTTGCAAATAATCCAACAAGAAACATCCCACATACTCCCATCAAGAAGTGTAATTTTATAATTAAACTACTGATAGGTCGCCAATCCTCTGCTTCACTTACTAGTTTGAGTGCAGAACGAGAAAAGAAAGAAGATATTGTCCATTCAACCCAAGCAACTATAGTGGCTGCTAAAGCAAGTTGGCCATACTCAGAAGTAGTTAATTTACGAGTCAGAAAAGCAGCAGCAACTATAGCTGTTGGAAGAATAATCGCTTCAGAAATGAAAACTTTTACTGTCCCACTCAGTGTGTTGCCTAAAGAATCTTTTGACAAAACCTACTCCAGCTTTTTGCTTAAAGAAAGAAAATCATATTATCGTAGTTAACTACCATTTTCAGCTAGTTTACGGCAAAATAGAGCCTACCTGTAATAAATCTCCAAACACTATTTATGGAGGAAAGTAGCATGGATTTTTCCATTCCCAGTAACTTAAAGAGCATGCTCAAAGGTATAGAAGAGTTTCTTGTTGAAGAGATCTATCCGCTTGAAAAAGAGTACCTTAGCGGAAGTTTTTCTCAACTGCTACCAACTCTTGAACAAAAACGCCAGAAGGTAAAGTCTTTAGGTTGGTGGGCACCACAGATACCCAAAGAGTATGGAGGAGTAGGTTTACCTCTTGCTGAATTTGCTTATGTGAGTGAACTTTTGGGACGCACACCGCTTGGCCACTATACATTCAATTGTCAAGCACCCGATGCTGGCAATATGGAGATATTGATCAAATATGCTACCAAAGAGCAGCAACAGCACTATCTGAACCCACTCCTTCGTGGTGAGATCCGTAGCTGCTTCTCCATGACAGAACCTGAGTTTCCAGGGTCAAACCCTACCTGGATGAATACAACTGCTGTTAAAGACGGTCAAGACTACGTCATAAACGGACATAAATGGTTTACCTCTTCGGCTGACGGAGCATCATTTGCCATAGTTATGGCGATTACAAATCCTGAAGCTGCCAGTCCACACGAGCGGGCAAGTCAGATAATCGTTCCAACTACCACACCAGGACTCGATCTTGTCAGAAATATATCTGTAATGGGTCATGCAGGCGATGACTATGCAACACATGCAGAGATCTATTACAGAGACTGTCGTGTTCCACAAAAGAATCTTTTGGGGAAAGAGGGAGCAGGTTTTGTTATTGCACAAGAACGTCTTGGCCCAGGAAGAATACATCATTGCATGCGATGGATAGGGATCTGCGAACGTGCGTTAGATCTTATGTGCAAACGTGCAGCAAGTAGAGAGATCTCTCCAGGCCGCCCACTTGGCACACGTCAGATAGTTCAAGAATGGATTGCACAGAGTCGTGCAGAGATAAATGCTTCACGCTTGATGGTTCTGCATGCAGCTTGGAAGATGGAAGTAGAAGGTGATCTAGCTGCTCGTGAAGAGATATCTCTAGTTAAGTTTTATGCTGCTGGAGTGCTACAAAGAGTGCTCGACAGAAGCATACAGACGCATGGAGCACTTGGCATCACAGATGACACACCTCTCTCTTACTGGTACAGACACGAACGAGGTGCAAGAATCTATGATGGAGCCGATGAGGTACATAAAACTGTTGTAGCTTCAAAAATACTGAAAAAGTATGGAA
>JAEUQL010000046.1 GCA_016789295.1 Blastocatellia bacterium
CTCTTTACAGCCGAGAGGTTCACTAAAAGCTAAAAAAGGAAAAGTTAATGAAAAACAGTCCTGAATGCCTACACGCAGGCAGACTTTGAGAGTAAAAACAACTAGCCCCTGAATTAAATCAGGGGCTAAACAGTTAAAAAGACCTTCTTGTAATATTGAACCCAAGCGTAAGGTTAGAACGCAAGTTATTGGGACCCAACCCACCAAGCCCTGAATTGTATTGACTAGTAGTCGTTCCTTGAGTGTTTGAAAGCGACAGCGTGAAGACGTGTCTGTAGGTGCGCTTCTGGATACCAAAAGAGATGGCTGCATTGGGCTGAGACTTAAAACCAATGCGCGGAGTGCATTCAAAGATAAGACTTGCTGTTGGAGTAAAGTTCCACTGCGAACCTAAACCAAACGTTCCTGTATGGTTAGATTCACCTTTCTTGACATTACGGTTTGGATTAGAGTTGAGAGATATACTTGGAGTAAAAAAGACTGCACCGTAGTGAGAAAATGAACGAGCAAGCATTGTCGTTATATTTCCTGTATAGAAAGTGCGGAAGTTGTTTCTTCCTTCGAGGCTACCAAAAATAGATGCGCTGATAGGGGTCTTTTTGTTCTGATGCAGTAGCTTAAAGCCTGCTCCCATCTCTATATTTCTATCTAATGGTGTGCGATAGATCTTTGTAAATAGTCTGTCGGTTATGCCATAAGTGAAGCCGAAGCCTGAAAAAGAGAAGCTATCGAGGCCAAAAAGATCTTCAGGTGAGTCTTTGTCAAAAATTGGTTGTGTGAATCTGTGTGTGTAGTGCATAGTTAGAGATTTTTTCTGAAAACCTCTTGGAGTCGCTATATTGACAAGCTCATAGCCGTAATACTCTTCAAGATCTACTTCATCTGAAGGAGCTTCTTTTAGCTCGCTTCCTGATTCCTTTATTTCTTCTTCAGTCTGTAACTCTTGGCTCTTTGCAGGAGTTGCAGAAGTAGCAGATAGATCCAGAACGCTCTGTGTTTCAGTGTTTATCTTGATCCTTTGTGAATTTATCTCCACAAAAGCTTCATTGTTGCCAGTAAAGATTATGTTTACACCATTTACTGTTACTTTTTTTACAGGAGGTGTTACAGGGGTTTCTTCTGCAAAAACTATCATTGAACACGCTACAAGAGAAAGAATTAATGCAAGCAGCCGCATAGTTACTCCTTTATATCAACCTTTTGTAATCTACTCCCTCTTCTGAGATAGGTGGTAAATGTGCATCAGAGAAGAGGTGTATATATGCATAGACTTGACCTCTGTGGTGGCTCATGTGAATGAGTGCACGAACAAAAAGATCCCCAATAGTAACAGCCGTTCTATCGGGTAGGTATACCTTTTTGTTTATATCTTCATCCTTCATCCAAGTAAAGGTTCTGGTACGCATCTGCTCAACTTCATCTAGATAAAGAAGTATCTTTTCTTTCTCTGGTATCGATTCACGACTAGACCATTCGTGTGGATGATCCCAGTAGTTGGCACTCAGGCCATTAAAGAGATATTCCTGTATCTGTGCAGCATGTATGATAAGTTCTCCTATGGAAAGAATCTTCAAGAAGTTAGGTGAATTAAAAGGTTTTGAGTAGAGCCTCTCTTCAGGGACTGTTTTCAGCACTTCTGCCAGCGTTTTGTGAAGCCTCTCAAACTCTTGCTTAAACATTTCTACCTTCATCTACTATCCAACTTTCTTTTTGACATTTTCCAAAAATTATAAGGGACGTATGAGACTGGCCACAAAGATCTATTGCCACGAGTAAGAAAGATCTAAGTGGAAAAAGGTCTGAAAAGTTCTATAAGCTAGACCTAGCCTTAATTGATTAATGAGAATGAGTAGGCAAGAGCTAAAAGCAAATTTTTAATTGATACTGGGTCTTTAGAAATGATAACCAATCCACCTTGTCAGTTTGCTAGATATTTTGAGTCTGATAATGGATCTTATGTAAATAAATATGGCGCAAGCGAACCAAACAGAACAAAAAACAACTAGCAGCAAAAAACTTTATAGAACTAAACAAACATGTTAGGCTATGACTTTATTCTAAGTCACAGCACTAAAGCCCATGATAAACACTTCGCCGCTTGCCAAAACCTACACACTCAATGAATTCTGGCAACTCGAACTTGATGATAGACTAAAGGTCGAACTGATTGCTGGAGTACTATTTATGACCCCACCACCAGACTATATACACGATAAGGTTGTTTCTACCTTACTTCAAGTTCTCACTAAACATATATCAGAAATCGATGACACAGGAACTATCTACGTTCCGCGTGCTGCAATATGGACAAATCAGAACACATACCTAGAACCAGACCTTTTCTACATCTCTTCCGAACTCGAAGCCAAACTTAGCCCCAATCAACGCACCAGTGCTGACCTTGTAGTTGAAGTTATATCACCTGGGTCATCAATTTATGACAGAAATACTAAAGCTGACACTTACGGTCTGCTAGGAGTCAGTGAGCTTTGGCTAATCGACCAAAACAACAAGACATTTGAAATACGATTACAAGAAGGCAATGGCTTTGGTATAGGAAAGATTTTTAGTAAAAATGACTATATCGCATCAACAATCTTCCCAAAACTAAATCTATTGGTTGATAGCCTCTTTTCCAAGCTACCTTAAGCTCGATTGTTACATCTTTGTAAAAAGCCGGTATGGTATACTGAGCCATCTTCTTTCGTTGGTAGGTGGGAAAATGACAGACGCAACATCTTTTCAGCTTGTTAATGAAATAGACGAATATCGTAACTTTCATATTCAAGGAAGCCTAATCAAATCACGTATCCTTTATGTTCACGTCAATCACGGTGCAAGCACAATGAAAGCCGTTCTACAGCTTCTTCCCACAGATGTGCGTGAACTTTTATCTAAACCCGTCTATATCGGCGAGTGGTATCCCCTTTCGCTACTGGCAACACTCGACTTCGCTATCGTTCAAGTAATTGGTGGTGGGAGTGAAAAAGTACATGAAGACTTGGGGACATTCTCGGCTGATATAAACCTTACTGGAGCTTATGAGCCACTAGTACACAGAGACATACACGAATTTCTGCAACTAACGGCAATGCTACACAAAAGCTATCAAGATTTTGGAGAAGCAAAATATATCAAGATGGGAGAGACAGCAGCACTACTACAATTTCGATACCCTCAACCTCCGCCCAAACATTACTGTCGTAGTGGTTTAGGATATATTCGACGTTCTGTAGAAATATGTGGTGGTAAAAACGTCAATGTACGTATGACCTTCTGTTCTAGAAATGGAGACCCAATATGCGAATTTCGTATAGACTGGCAGAAATAGCTTAGACTGTTTCTGCCAGCATAAAGTCTATAGCTTTCTCTATATTCTCAGGGCTTCCAAGCAGGACGACTATGTCTGCTTGAAGAAATTGGTAGTCTGGAGGTGGGTTAACTTCTGTTACACCACCCCGCACGACTACAATCACCGTAGCACCAGTATTCTTCCTCAAATTGAGATCCTTAATACTTTTTCCTATACAGTAAGCATTACTCTCAATTCTAATAGTTTCAGTAGATGCAGAAGCAAGCATTGCTGCAACTTCACTCAGCGCATCGTGGTGCACGTCACCAGTGCTTAAGTTCTCGTGAAGGACTTTGTAGCCTTCGGCTCGTATTCTTGCCACTTCCTCTTTTATTACAGGCCAGGCTATACCATAAACATTCAAAACACGAGAAAAGATCTCCAAGCTAGTTTCAAACTCTTCTGGGATTATCTGGTTTGCACCGGCTTGATAGAGTGCTGCTATTTCGAGCATAAAACGGGTTCTTACAATGATGTGTAAGCGTGGGTTAAGTTCACGTGCTGAAGCTACAGTTCGTCTTGTAGCGGCTGCATCAGAGATAGCAACAACCAGAACACGTGCATCTTCAATATTTGCAGAGTGAAGAACCTCTTTGCGAGTTGAATCACCAAATTTTATTGGCTCCTCTCTTTTTCTGTAATGTCTTACAGTATCTGGATTTATCTCAAGTATTGTGTAGCAGATACCTGCTTTTCTGAGCACTTTAGAAAGGTTTTGTCCATTAAGTCCATAACCTGCAATAATTGTATGTCCATTGAGTCTAACCTTGCCCTCTTCAGTCTCCTCAACAAATTCCTTAAATTCCTTTGGCTCTTTCGAAAATAATCCCTGAAGAAAGTAACCTATCGAAGACGAAACTTTAATAGCAAAAGGGGTCAACAACATAGTAACTATCGATGCAGCAAGAAACCTCTGGTAGTCTTTATCAGAGAGTAGTTTCTGTTCAAGGCCAAGCTTAGCAACTATAAAAGAGAATTCTCCTATCTGAGCAAGTCCAAGAGCCGTTATGAACGAAATGCGTAGGTGTTTGGCAAAAAGTCCAACGGCAACTGTTGCTGTCAAAGTTTTGACACTGAGAAGGCCAACAACCAGAAGCAGTACTGGAAGTAGGTTTGCCCAGAAACTTTCTAGTGATAAAAGCATTCCTACAGAGATAAAAAAGAGGCTATTGAAGACATCTTTAAAAGGTAATATATCGGCTACTATTTGGTGGCTATAGTCCGAGTCTGAAAGTACTAGCCCAGCAATAAAAGCTCCTAGTGCGAGTGAGAGGCCGGTCTGAGAAGTTAGCCAGGCAGTCCCCAAGCTGATAAGTACAACTGAAGCAACAAATACTTCTCTACTTCGAAGTTTAACTACTTGATAGAGAACTGCAGGTATTATTCTCTGTCCTCCTATCAAAATAGCCCCAACTGTAAGAGCTGCTATTGCAAGTTTCTCACCGAGATTTGCAACAGAGACAACCTCTTTGCCGCTCAAGATTGGAACTAGAAGCATCATTGGTACAACACAGAGGTCTTGAAAGACCAATATACCTAGAGAATTTCTCCCATAAGGAGTGTGTGCCTCAGCTCTGTCTGCGTAAGTCTTGAGCACTATAGCTGTGCTCGAAAGCGCACAAAGAAAACCAAAAAATACTCCTTGTTCTATATTTCTTCCTAACAAAATTGATATAGCTACTACCACTACCACAGTCAAAATTACTTGCGCTGCTCCACACCCAAAGACAATACGTCGCATCTGCATAATCTCTTTGAGAGATACTTCTATTCCAATTGTAAATAGCAGTAAGACTACGCCTATCTCTGCCATAACTTCTATTGCGTGTATATCCTCAACGAGTCCAAGCGACGAAGGCCCTATGAGAATGCCTGTTAGCATAAAACCTATAATTATTGGAAGACGCAGCTTACTACAGACAATAGCTACACCAATAGATGCAAGCATTAAAACCAATAAGTCTTTAAATATAGGTAGCTCGTGGGGCATATGTCACTGTTCTGCTTTCTTACGCTTGTTGAAGTAGACAGTTAGATAGTTATTTTCGTAAGTTGCTTTGCTTGGTCGGTATCCGGACATGGCAGAAGGAAGACTGATAATACGGCGTTGGTTTTCAACTTGGAGTATTAAGTCATTAGCTGTGCTACGAATCCTAAGCTTTTCTTTATCAAGTAGTTGTAGTCTCATCTTTAGGCTATACTCACCTTTCTGCTTGCGAATTTCAAACACAGTCTCATTAAAACTTATTAATGTAGGGTCACACTCACCATAAAGATCTTTGGCAAGACGACTAAGATTAGCAATACCTACTACTTCAGAGTGGTATTGAGGAGCTGTCTGAACTGGTAGAGGAGAAAAGCCGGTCTTGACCTCATCAAGGTAGCGTTGTTGTATCTCTCTCCAACTCTCAAGATATCCACTATCTGTTGACAACAGACGGTTTACAACTACACCGTCAACCAGCAAACCATACATATTGAAGTAAGTTAGTGCTCTTTTAGACTCTTTGATCACCATTTTTTCGGCATTCATCACCAGACGCAACGATGTTTGCGAACTATCTGCAAGAAGCTTTTTTATAGCCTTTAACTTTAGAAGCATTTTTTCAATAGCTTCAAATACCTCTTCAGGAGCGATCATCTCTTCCAACTCAGGAGAGAGACGCGAAAGTGGACGAACTATAGGTTTAAGAATATATTTATCGGCTTTGCGTAGAAGTTTAACAGTCCAAGAAAGCGTTTGAGGTAATGAAAGCAATCTCAACGTTTCACCCGTCGATGCTGCATCTACGATAATGCAGTCATACTGGCCAGAATCTCTATAGTCTTTTATCCTTGCAAGACTGAATATCTCATCCATTCCTGGCAAGATTGCAGCTTCATCGGCAAGAACTTCATTCATGCCCTGAAGAGTAATAATATTGGCTATATGGGTGCGAACAACTCCCCAATTTGCTTCAAGGTCAGCATATGCGTTTGTCTCTATTGCCCAAAGCTTTGGTGCAACTTCGGTAGGCTCGTGTCCAAGGTCTTTATCAAATGAATCACCAAGACTGTGGGATGCATCTGTACTAAAAACAAGTGTTCTGTAGCCAAGTTCCGACGCACGTAGTGCAGCCGCAGCCGCTACAGAGGTTTTTCCTACTCCACCTTTTCCGGTGTATATGATTACTCTCAATAGACTTTCCTCTAATTCTAATCAACCATTTTGTCTCTGATCTTTATCTCATTGGTAAGTGTTTTGTGAACAGGGCATTTTGTAGCTATCTCCATCAGCTTAGCCTTCTGCTCTTGGGTCAGTGACCCAACAAGCTTGATTCTACGCCTTATCTCGTCTATTTGCCCTTCTTTCTCTTCACAATCCTGACAGTCAGAAGCGTGTATTTTGGCGTGTGTTAATACAACTTCTACTTCTTCGAGAGGCCATCCTTTCCTTCTTGCGTAAAGCTCAATAGTCATTGTTGTGCAAGCCCCCAAAGCAGAAAGCAGTAGGCTGTATGGGTCTGGACCTTGGTCTTCTCCACCCAATGAAGTTGGTTCATCGGCAACAAAGAAGTGTTGGCCAGCTTGGAGGTGCACTTTGAGGTTACTTAAAGATCTAGCTATTACTTCCCGCATTAGTCTATTTTCAACTCCCTTATCTTTGTTAGAAGTGTTTTGTAGCTTATCTGCAAAGCTTCTGCAGCCTTACTTTTGTTAAATCCACACTCTCTAAGAGTCTGTTCTATCTTCTTTCTCTGAACTAGAGCTAAAAACCTGTTGGATACTTCTTCAAGAGTTCCGCTAAGATTTAGAAAGCTATCTATCTTTTCTCTATTTTGGACAAGAGTTGAACGATGCGATAATGCCAGATCGGATGGCTTTATTGTCTTACCATCACATAGTATACAGGCCCTTTCGATGCAGTTTTCAAGCTCGCGCACGTTCCCTGGCCAAGAATAAGTTTTGAGGGTTTCGATTGCTTCTGTAGAAAGTGTGATATCTTTTCCTCTGATCTCTTTGCTAAACCTCTCAACAAAATATTTGGCCAGTGTTTCTATATCTCCTGCTCTTTCTCGTAGTGGTGGAATAGTAATTGGAAAGACAGCCAAACGGAAATATAGGTCTTCTCGAAAGTTTTTCTTTGTTACATCTGCTGTTAAATCTTTATTTGTAGCTGCAACTATTCTTACATCTATAGGAATATCAGCAGTACCACCTACTCGCATTATAGTGCGTTCTTGCAAAGCACGCAGTAGTTTTGCTTGTACAGAAAATGCTATTTCTCCTACTTCATCAAGAAATATAGTTCCACCTCGTGCTAGTTCAAACTTTCCTGGTCTTCTTGAATCTGCTCCTGTATATGCACCTTTTTCATGTCCAAAAAGTTCATTCTCTATAAGGTTTTCTGGCAGAGCAGCACAATTAAGAGCTATGAAAGGCCCTTTTTTACGTTGGCTCAGGTAGTGTATTGCTCTGGCAAACATCTCTTTACCTGTGCCAGACTCGCCAAGTAGAAGAACTGTAGCTTCAGTAGCAGCGACTTGTTGTAACTGTCTACCAACAGTCTTCATACCTTCAGATTCACCTATGATTCTTGGAAATCCGTACCGTGTAGAATATTCCTCTTTAAGAAGCAGATTTTCTGTTCTAAGCCTTATAGACTCAAAAGCCCGGTCTATTAAAAGTAGTAAATGTCGAGTGTCAATAGGTTTTTGTATGAAATCGTAAGCACCGTCCTTCATAGCTTGTACAGCTTCATCCACAGAACCATAGGCTGTCATCACGATCACAACTATTTCGGGGTTGAGCTGTTGTGCGTGTCGAAGAACGTCCAGCCCACTCCCTTTAGGCATTCTGAGGTCGGTCAGTATTAGACAAGTAGGCTCTTTGGCCATCACTTGTGCTGCTTCTACTGCATCTCTTGCTTGTGACACTTTGTATCCAGCGTGTTCAAGCGTGAGTTGTAGCATATGTCTCAAGCTTTCCTTGTCTTCAACTATCAATATTTCAGACAATTTATCTATTTCCTAGAAGCTCTTTGTAATTTGTCTATCTCTCTTTGAATATTTTCTATATCTTGAGCTGCTTTTTGTATTTCTCTTTCAGACTCTTCCAAAGCTTTTTTGATTTCAGGATCGGTGTAGTAAGGGTCTCCAACTCTGTTTGGATTAGACGGCCTAGCTTGATAAGTTCTCTGTCTTGCTTCGTTTGCTCTGGTTTGATAAAGCTGTATTTTCTGTTGAGCCAGTAGAAGCTTCTGATTTAGCTCTCTTATCTTTTCATCGCTTGGTTTGTTATTATCACTGGTCTGTTTATAGCCTTTGTCGTTTCCTTCTTTTTTGGCGTCATCGGCTGCCTTTTTGGCATCACTATATTCTTGATTTAAAGAGTTTAGCCTATCTTGAGCTGCACTAAGCTGTGCTCTGAGTGCGTCGGCCTGCTCAGGGTTATTTTTTAACTGATTTCTTAACTGTTGCATTGTCAGCTCAGCTTCAGTTTTTTGTCTGTCGAGGTTTTCGGCTCTTCTTTGTGCTTGGTCATATTTCTTCTGCCATGCCTCTTCCTCTTTTTTTGCTTTCTCTGCCTTCTCATCTTGTTTATCGTCTTTTTTGTCTGCCTTGTCCGATTTATCGTCCTTATCCTCTTTTTTATCTAATACTTCGGGTTGTCTCTGTCCTGACGGAAAATCATCATTGGTTAATGACCTACTCTTCTGTTGAGCAAGTGCGGGTAGGCTAAAAACAACTATTAAAGCTAAGAGAAAAACCGTGCGACGCATTATCTAATATCCTCCTAATCTTTCTGAATTATCTTCTTATAGCCATCTTCTTTTTCTGACCAATCGAGTATTTCTGAGACTCTCCATACTGGAAAAGGATGGCTCATGCTGCCTGCTATGAGTGTAGCCCAGAACTTGTCTAGGTAGTTCTCAGCAAACTTCTTGTCAAACTCTCTTGCCTGTGCCACGAATTCGTCTAGGTCAAGCTTTGAACTGAGCGTTCCCCCAGCAAGCTTCATCAGGGCACTCATCACTACACGTTCGTTTTGTGTTACTAGAAGTGCAGCTCTATCACAGCTAAGCTCTGCTTTGTGGCTCCATGTTAGTAGTGCCATTTTTGCCGGTAACGAGAACAGGTCTGCAATTGCAGCAAATGGTGACATTCTCAGCACTACATCTGTGAGCCTAAATAGCAGGTCGGCAGCTACTTTGTAGAGCAAGTGTTGGCAGTGTATGTGTCCTGCTTCATGACCTAGTACTGCCAGTATCTCCATATCGTCTAGTCTCTCTAAAAGCGAAGAGTAGATAACTATGAAAGGCTTCTCAACACCTCCTGTGAAAGCATTGAAACCCAATCCTCCTTGTGGACCACTAACAGATATGTAGAGGTCTGGTTTTTCTATGCCAAGTGTTGCACAGACAACGTCAAGCTTTGCGTCCAGGTCTGGGTACTGCTTCTTTGTTACTCGCACACTGTTTGCTCTAAACATTACATGACTGAAACTTTCGTGTGTTACTTCAAGGAGTTTTTTGAGTATCGACTCTACGCCGGGTATCTTTTTCAGAGCGTTTAGAGCTTGGCTATCGAGTGGATGTATATATGAGTTTGGGTCTAAGTCTGACCATTTTTTGTGTGGGTCACTGCTCAGTGGAAGTCGGCATGAACCACACCTAACATTATCTCTGCTGGCCGAAGTACGTATTTTGTTCAGCTTGTTGCAGAAACGGCACCTTACTACATCACTTAATTCTAGACTGTTGTTTTCTATTTCACTCATTATTCTTATTCCTTATAGTCTTAGTGTCTGAAGTGCCGAATACCCGTAAAGACCATAGCAAGGCCGTGTTCGTCTGCTGCTTCTATGACTTCTTTGTCCTTGATCGACCCTCCTGGCTGTATAACTGCTCTAATTTTCTGTTTAGCAGCTTCATCTATACCATCTCTGAACGGGAAAAAGGCATCACTTGCCATTACGCTCTCTGTTAGTGGAAGTTGCGCTTTTGATGCTGCAAGCTTGACCGAGTCCAAGCGGCTCATCTGCCCAGCTCCAACCCCTAGCAGCTTACCGTTTGCTGCATATACTATAGCGTTTGATTTGACATGTTTGCAGATTTTCCAGGCGAAGTCGAGATCTCTCCATTCAGCTTCGGTTGGTTCCCTTTTTGTCACTACTTTTAGATCTCTTGTTTCTGCTTTATCCTCGGTTTGCTTCAGGTATCCTCCCATTACTGACCTTGTTGTTGTTTCTGCTCTTTTTTCATCTTTTTTATCTCTATTGATTATCAGACGTAAATGCTTCTTATTTTTAAGAAGTTCTAAAGCTTCTTTAGAGAAAGAAGGGGCAATAACAAGTTCTGCAAATAACTGGGAGATAGCTTCTGCGGCTTGAAGATCTACCATCTTATTAAAAGCAATAATGCCACCAAAAGCCGAGACTGGATCGGTTGAAAGAGCGTTGAGGTAAGCTTCTCTTGGATCTTTTCCTAAACCTACACCACACGGATTTGTGTGTTTGATAATAGCGCACGTCAATTTTTCAAACTCTGAAACGAGCTGCCAAGCAGCATCGGCATCTACCAAATTGTTGTAAGAGAGTTCTTTGCCTTGAAGTTGTTCCATTTTGGCTATTGCAGGGGCTGGTCGCAAACTGTCTTGATAAAGTGCTGCTGATTGGTGTGGATTTTCTCCATAGCGAAGGTCTTGAATGCGTTCAAGTACTATTACCATCTCTTGTGGCATCTTCCCTTCTTCGACCTTGCCAAACTCTGCAGGCTCAACTCCAGCCACCTTTGATAGATAAGCTGCTATAGCCAAGTCGTAACGTGCTGTGTGTGCAAAAGCTCTTGCAGCAAACTTCTGCCTACTTGCATGAGAGATAGCTCCGTCTTTTTCTCTCATTTCTTTTATCAGACTATCGTAATCATCAGGATCTACTACTACAGTGACGTCCTGATAGTTTTTGGCTGCAGATCTGAGCATAGATGGCCCGCCTATATCTATATTCTCTATAGCTTCTTGTAGTGTTACTGCGGGATCTGCAACAGTTTTACGAAACGGGTAGAGATTTACCACAACGAGATCTATCTTACGTATATTATGATTGGTAAGAGTAGAAAGGTGCTCGGCAGCATCACTTTTGGCAAGGATAGCTGCATGGATTTTTGGGTGAAGAGTTTTGACTCTACCATCAAGGATTTCAGGAAAGCCTGTAACTTCAGACACATCTATAACATTGAGACCTGCTTCACGGATTGCTTTAGCAGTTCCTCCTGTGGATATAATCTCCACACCAAACTCTGCCAGAGCTGCTGCAAGTTCTATTATCCCTTTTTTATCAGAGACACTAATTAAAGCTCTCTCTATTTTCTTCACTAAAAACCTCCAAAGATATCCAAACAATGCAAAGAAGACCGCTAAAGTTAGCTACCTGCCAACTCTAGCGGTCTTCGAATATGTACCCATTTAGCTTGGACTTTTAAGCTAAAGAGGTCTATTAAAGCAACTGCCAACTTAGCCGCCACTACCCTTCTTCAGCTCTACCAAAACCTGCTTGGCGACGGCTTTTAGCGTATCGAATACACCCACACCTTTGTAAGCAACAGCCTCAAAGATAGGTTCCCCTTTACGCATCAACTCTTTCTTGAGTTCCTCTATGGCTACAATATTTGGAAGGTCTCGTTTGTTGAGTTGCAGTACGTAAGGGATCTTCATCAAGTCATAGCCTTGAGCCTTCAAGTTGTTCTCAAGGTTCCACAAAGACTCAATGTTTGCATCCATACGCTCAACTTGACTGTCTGCAACAAACACCACTCCATCTACACCTTTAAGGATCAACTTACGCGAAGCATCGTAGAATACCTGTCCAGGTACTGTGTAAAGATGGAAGCGGGTTTTGAAGCCACGCACTGTACCAAGTTCTAATGGGAGAAAGTCAAAGAACAGTGTTCTATCGGTCTCTGTTGCTAGACTTATCAGTTTACCTTTAGCCTGTGGAGCAGTCGTATCATAGATATACTGCAAGTTGGTAGTTTTGCCACCTAACCCAGGCCCGTAATAGACTATTTTGCAGTTAATTTCGCGTGAAGCGTAGTTTATAAATGTCAAGGCTAGAAACCCTTACTTTGAAATTTGGTTTAAAGCAAACTAACGCTATTGACAACTACTCACGAAACAGATTGTCAATATCCTCGTCAGTGATCTCGGCAAAGGGCGACTCAAGTTCAGCTCCTCGCTCTTTCTCAGCTTCTATCTTGCGAACTATAGAGTCAAAAACCTCAGTCAGTTCGTTCGAAGCTCTTTTTACGCGCAAACGAACCAATCCAAGACTGGATCTTTCATCAAAAATTACTACTAAGATTACTCTTTGGGCAACTATAGATATATGTATATTGTCTTTTTCGCCTTCGTGTGAGAGAACAGGAAACTCTTTCTCTCCTATCAAGCGAGCTAGACCATCGGTTGCTGCTACGTTACCGGCTGTTAGTGATGCAAGAGAAGTAGTATCTATATTACCTATTTCTCCATGAGAAGCAATCTGCTGACCGTTCTTATCTACCAAAAAGACCATCTTGGCGTTAGCGTCGTCACAGAGTTTGGCAATAATCGATTTGATCTGCTGATACTCTTCTTCATACATTACCATTGCGGTATTGGACATTGTACTTTAACCTCAAAATATGGAGTGGGGCGGCTCTTGTCTACTTGCCAGCCACTGAAGGCTTGACCAAAAATTTCCACTCTTTATCCACTCTTTTTTTGTCTTTATTTCTTCTGTGCTTCTTCTGTTCGTCTTAAGTCTTATTAGTGTCTTGTTAGTCTTGTGAATCACTCTTTGTCTTTTTGAATGATGCTGCCAAACTATGGAGCTAAAAATAATGCTTTTTAGATTTTAGGCTCAATATATAACATACGCTAACATGCCGTTTCAAGCCTTTTCTCTGCACCAATCTGCTAGTAGTGCAGGAAGTAACCAAGTAGGATGTAGATATTTCTCTACTGTCTGGTTACTGACTAGTTTCTT
>JAEUQL010000470.1:0-3349 GCA_016789295.1 Blastocatellia bacterium
CCTCTCTTCGTAACGTAGTTCTCCAAGAACTTAGTCTGCTCAACTAGGCTTGTCACTTACGTAACAAGCTTAGCCCTAAAGGGCTAGGTAGTTGACTTTTTACTGCTCTTACGGAACTTATTTACTAAAGGCACGAAAAGCTTAAAAGCTCTACGAAAGCGTTGCTCACAAAGTTTACAAAGAAAAATATCTAAGGGAAACAGGATATTTTAGCCTACTTAGCTTTACCCTCTGATTGAAGTTTGACAAGCTCTTGTCGCGTCAAGATAGTAGTCTTTTCACTCTCTATCAAAGCTCCCAGCCTATTGGCTCTGAGAATAGCTGCCAGCACCTTTGTCCATTCGGCTTCTGATACTGTAGCTGTCACTCTGATATTTTCAATCTCCTCTATGGTATTAAAATTGACAGAGTATTTACTGGTAATGAATTTTAGAATATCGCCAAATTTAGCATCTGTAATAGAGAGTGATATCAGTCCTGGTTTGTAAGCAGATCCACCAAATTGAGCTTCTGCAGGTGGATAAGTGAGACTTGTGGCATATGCAACCGCTCTGGCATCCATAGCTTCTGTTTGTGGAACTATTCTGTAGATCCCTTCTTCTTCGGCTACTAGAAGATTGACTTTCTTCAGTGCTAATAGGAGCACTTCTGAAAATGTTGCACGCTCTCTCGTGACACTGGCGCAAAGCTTGGGTACTGAAGAGTCAAGAACAAAGTTAAATTTTTTGTTACTTATTTCATGCATCACACTTAGAAGTGTGTGGAGTTCAACGTTTTTAACATTGAGTGTAGCAGCAGAGTCTGGAAGGCTATCTTTTGCCAATACTTCTAATTCTTTTGCTGCTTCACTCGAAGATAGAATAGATAGTACTGCTGCTACAGGACATTCAGATTCTATGTTTTTGACTATTTGGCTTGTCTGTGAAGCTCCACTGATCATTTCTTCAAATATGGCTCGTCCTTGTTGCACAGCCGTAAACCTTCCGTTGTAGCATCTGGCTCCAACACCTACATATATCTCTTTCTGGTCTGGGGTTTTAAAGATAGCTCCTTGTAAATCTGGGCCATAAAAAACACCAGAGAGTGAAAGTTCAGAGATAAGATAGGGAGATGTGCGATCAGGGCGTTTTGAATTACTGCTATTTACTTGTTTTATGTACTCTTCGATTCTTTTTTCAAGAGGTATGTAGTTTGTACTTGCACGAGTCAATTGATCGATAGTATATGGACTTGAAAAAGGATCGCGGGCAATAGAAGTTGTATCTGTTGTATCTACTCCGTCAAGCCATTTTTGGTAAGCCTTCTCGAAGTCGAGGTTAGTTTCAACATTGAAAGCAGCACCTTGTTGATCGACTTTTACTTCCTTAAAGATCTGTGCTTGCATAAGGCTACTTGATATCTGGTCGCCACTGTTTATCAACCTTGATATTCCGGACACGCTGAGTTGACCTTCGAGGTAGTCAACTTTTAGGAGAACTGTTTCGAGTGATTTTGGAAAGGTCTTTCCAAGTGTACGAACTGCGCTCCAGCATCCAACACGTTCAGCAAACCTCGCATCTAGCAGACTCAAAGAATTACGTGCTTGCTTGAGTTTGCTGGAAAGCTCTTCCGGGACTATTTTCTTATGTCTAATAGCTTCAAGGTCTATTAGAAACTGGTCGCGTTCTGGTAGCGTGTAGAGTAGTAGAGTAAACGTGGCTTCAACAGAAACTAGAGGAGCTTGCTGTTTGGCTCGTTTCATCTCTAGGCCATCAACTACTATGAGGTAGTTTGAAGCAGCGAGGTTCAAGAAAGCGTCAGTAATGCGTTCGTAAGTTCCAAGTAGTTCTATACGGATTGGGTGATATACAAAAGGTGCTTCTTCCACAGCAGCTATTCGGTCAAATGTACGCCAGCGAAGTTCGCGCAACCGAAACTCACCTTTGATGTTAGCAATAGCTACTTGTAACTCTTCTTCCTGACTTGGAAGCCTCCTTAAATAGGCATTAATCTCTTGAGTTGTTTGCTCAAGTTCTTCTAACGGTGATGCTGTTTCTAGATTGGCCTGTGAGCTAGGTGCTGGTTTTGTTGAAGGCTTCTGTTTGCCAACACGCTTTTGTGAAGGCGTTTGTGCAGTAGCTACAAAGGCTAGTAATAGTAGCAGTGTTGGTAGCAGGGCGTGTTTTAAAACCATAATTAGACTTGATCTATTGCAACTCTAACTTTGTTTAGTAGCTGGTCTACTGCATAGGGTTTTTGGATAAACCCAATTACACCTTCTTCTATGATCTCTTGTGCATCTCCATCTTGGCTGTAACCACTAGAGAGTAAAACCTTTATGGCTGGATTGATGCTCTTGAGTTGCCTGAAAGCTTCTTGTCCGCCTATCTCTGGCATGATCATGTCAAGTATTACAAGATCTATATCTCTACCACGCACCTTGTATATATCTACAGCTTCTTTTCCATTGCGTGCAGTAACAACTTTGTAACCATCACCACGAAGCATTTCTGTTATTAGATCGCGTAGCACTAACTCATCTTCAGCAACAAGAATAGTTTCTTGTCCGCTTCTCTGACTTGGGAATATCTGTTGTTTAACAGGTTGTAGTCTTTTTTGAGAGATAGGTAGGTAGATACGGAAGTTGGTTCCTTTATCAACTTGGCTCTCTACATCTAAAAAGCCACTGTGGCTTCTGACAATTCCATATACCATCGAAAGACCAAGTCCTGTTCCTTTCTTTTCTCGTTTTGTTGTAAAGAAAGGTTCAAATATACGTTCTTGAACGTCTTGAGACATACCAATGCCTGTGTCTTTGAGAGAAAGTACTATGTAGCCACCAGAGCGCACTTCTGGATGTTTTCGGGTGAGTTGTTGCGTATCTCTAAACTCGTATGTGCTGATGAGAAGTTCTCCACCCAATGGCATCGCATCTCGTGCATTGATGCAAATGTTGACAATAGCTTGAATTATCTGATTACTATCACCTTCAATGTTTGGCAAGTTTTCTGCAAGTTTTAGTTTGATATTAATGCCACTACCCAAAGTGCTTCCAAGTATCTCTAAAGCTTCTTTGACGAGCTTGTTTACATTAAGCACTTGTATCTGGTATTTACCTTTACGTGCAAAAGCAAGTAACTGTTGAGTTAGTTCAGCCGCACGGCGTGAAGAAGTTTCAATAATCTCTGCATAGCGGTAAATAGGGCTACTTTTTTCTATCTTATTTTTTAGTAGGGAAGCATAGCCAAGTACTCCACCAAGTATGTTGTTGAAATCGTGGGCTATACCTCCTGCAAGTGTACCTATCGATTCCATCTTTTGTGCGTGGCGAAGAGCCTCTTCAAGCTGTTTCTTTTCTGTCAAATCTTCA
>JAEUQL010000470.1:3359-3601 GCA_016789295.1 Blastocatellia bacterium
CGAAGAGATAGGCTATCACTATTTTTATTCTTGAGTGTAGCACTGCCATTTTTCGTTACAGGCTTTGACACTGGCATCTCAAATACAAACTGAACAACTTTTCCTGTCAGTGCTTCAGAAATCTCGCTTGATGCCTCTGTCATTGCAAATGGAGGGTGTTTGAGAAGATTGAAAGAACCTATCACTTGTTCAATAGAAGACTCTTTACCTAGTAATTCAAGACCACTCTGGTTGACAAGTAC
>JAEUQL010000471.1 GCA_016789295.1 Blastocatellia bacterium
CTGATTGGGCATTGAGTGTTATTGGTTCTGCTAGTCCTTCTATTACAAGAGCTTGTCCACTGCTCAAGTCTATCTTGCTAGCTGGTGTTCCAACTTGTCTATCAAATGGAAGAACTCTTCCATCTTCACTTGTAAACTCTATAGTCATTCAATTTGGCAGAATAGAAAGCTCCACTCTTGAAGTGGATTTTGGCAAAGAAACTATCTTCTTTTTTCTCCCTTTTTCTTATCTGCATATTAGTGGTTAGCGAAGGTTGCTAACCACTACACGAAATCCTATAAAGTAGCTATGGTTTTCATTAGGTGCAATGCCTAGTCTGCTGCAAGATCGGCAATATTTAATAAATGCCCACCAGTCACCCCCTTTGATTGTATGTTTGGTGTTATCTGTACCACTTTCCCAAGCTTTTCCATCTTTAGGAGCTTGTTCTAGATCTGTTCCTTCGTGCCAAACGTCTTGGCACCACTCCCAAACATTACCGTGCATATCATAAAGGCCAAACTGATTAGCAAGCTTGAAACTCCCAACAGCAACAGGTTTACCAGGGTTTAAGCCTTGACGTGCCCAAAAGCGACCATTGCAATTTGCTACTTCTGGAATGAGTCCATCGCCAAAAGCAAATGGTGATGCTGTACCACCTCTGGCTGCATATTCCCATTCAACTTCACTTGGAAGACGATACTGCTTACCAGTTTTTTGAGACAGTTTCTTACAAAATTCTGCTGCATCAGACCAAGAGATGGAATCTACAGGCATGTCGGGGTCTTTGTAGCGTGAAGGGTTTGTTCCCATAACAGCTTCCCACTGTGCCTGCGTGATCTCAAACTTCCCTATGTAAAATGGTGGGACAGTGGCTTTGTATCTAGCGCGTTCAAACTCATAAATATCATCAGACCCCATCAGCACAGTTCCACCTTGAACCTTGACCATCTCTATAAAAACGCCATCACCTAAATTGTCTTTGAAATATTCAGCCTCTTTCTGTTTCTGGTCTAGGATCTTTCCATCCCAATTGAGTTTGCCTGTTTCGAACTTGAACTTCTGCAAAATGCTTGAGCCAGAAGATAGCAAAGAGGATACATCAGTAGGAGGCTCTGCAGGTGGTAAAGCTGAGCTGTTTGAAGATGCTATGCCCGTTGGGCTATTGTTTGAAGTTGAGCCTTCAGATATAGGAGTAGTAGGTGGAGTATTCACAGTAGGTTGACTTACTGTAACATTGGTAGATCTAGCAGTTGGTTGTGTCGATTTTACAACAGGCTGTTTTACCTCTGAAGAGTCTAAGCTCTTTTCAAGAGTAACTTCATTTGCTGGAGGTTTAGAAAAGAGTTTGTCTCTGAGAGCAAAGCCAGCAGCAGAGACTAGAAAGACCGCCGCCATTGCTGCAATGCCCAGAAGCAGATTCCGAGATGTTGCTCCAGCAGGTTGCTGTGGAGTAAAGCCAGTGGCTGTCTGCTGATTGTTTCTCTGTGTCTGCACAACAACCTGTGTGGGTGGGTGGGTCTGTGTCATCTTCTGGGTAGACTTGTGCAGTTCATCAACTGTGGCCTTCAGTGTTCTATCTGCATTTGTGAGTGGTGCAGGGTCGAACGGGCTGTGTTCCATTGTGGGCTGTTTGACAATAGTTTCGCTCGTTGAAAATATAGAATCTGGAACTTTACCAATCCGTGCAATAGCACCTAACATTTCACCAGCCGATTGAAACCGTTTGGCTGGATCTTTATCTAGAGCACGTACAAGTATCTGTTTCAATTCTTCTGGTATGTAGTCTGGCATTGATTCGATGGGCGAGTTGATTATCGCATACATCAGCTCTGCTATATCTGTGGCTTTGAAAGGGAGACGGCCAGTAAGTAGTTGATGCAAGATCACTCCAACTGCCCAGATGTCGGACTGCTCGGTCTTTTTACCTTTGAAGGCTTCAGGTGACATGTAGGCAGGAGTTCCAGAGGCCATGGTTGACTGGGCTAAGCTGTTTTTCAGTATTCTGGCAAGCCCAAAATCGGCCAAGC
Organism: Blastocatellia bacterium; assembly: GCA_016789295.1. Lineage (GTDB taxonomy): Bacteria > Acidobacteriota > Blastocatellia > Chloracidobacteriales > JADJPF01 > JAEUQL01. The sequence goes on from JAEUQL010000471.1 coordinate 2,011, forward strand.
GTGGATTATCGCCTTGCAAAAGGATATTGTCTGGTTTTAAGTCACGATGAATTATCCGTCTAGAATGGAGGTGGTCGAGACCTTTGAGAATTCCTGTCACTGTTCTCAAGGCGTGCTGTACAGAAGGTGCCCTTCCACCGTTCTTCTTAAGCCATTCACCTAAAGAACCGTCAGGCGCATACTCACTAGCTATAACTATGTACTCTCCATATATTTCTGCTTCAATTATAGGTAAAATGTTAGGATGTCCTGTAGCTTTTGCCCATATTTGTGACTCTTGTGAAAGTGCTTCAATATCTGGCTGTTCTTCTGTGATAAGTTTTAGAGCTACTTGAGTAGTAGCCAGCCGAGTTTGACGCTCTGCTAGCCAAACAACCCCAAAAGCTCCACGTCCTAATTGACGAACTAGCTTATAAGGACCTATCTGAGTATTTGGACTTAACATATAAATATATAACTCTTTATTGTAGATTCTAACATTTCTTAGCTGTTTATAGTTTAAGTAAAACTAATATAAAAACCGAATGAAAATCTGATTTTAACTATCTGCAGTGATCAATGCAACCGTTGTCTAAAGAAACTACTTTGCTGGAAAGTTTTGCTTCAGAAATCAATTTCTTGAAGAAGTTCAGAAGTTTTCTTATCGAAAGCACTGGAGATGGCCAGTAGTGCTTCCAAGCTTGGTAGATGGATGCCTCTTTCTATAGAGCTTAACTGTGATATGCTCAAGCCACTACGTGAAGCTAAATCTTTCAGTGCCCATTTTCTATCAATTCTGAGTACTTTGATTCTACGACCCAAGCGGTCACGTAGTTTTTCTTGAATTGTAAGGCTACGTTTAAGTGTATGTGCAGCACGCTCAAGGGTTGAGCGCAGGTCTTCTATTGAGAATGGTTTAGTAAGATAGTCAAATATCTGTAGTTTCAGTGTTGCCCGCATATCATCCATTGATGGATATCCTGTAATTATTACTACACAAAGCTCTGGCCATCTAATGCGTATCTGTTCGAGAACTTGCATACCATTAAATCTACCCATCTTCATATCTAAAAATGCTATGTCTGGAAGCTTCTGTTGGCAGCAGTCAAAGAAATCGTCAGGCTGTGCAAAAGTTTTCACTTCCAACCCTTCGTCTTTGAGAATATCTTCTAGATATTGCCTAAAGTCTGCATCGTCATCGAGTAGAAAGACTTCGAGTCGAGGCAGAGAGGTTGAAGGTTGTAGAGGTTCATTGTCATGAGGTTTGTTCATCTGAGAGTTCCTTTGGGCTAGATGGTAAAGTAATTTCGAAGCATGCTCCCCCACTCGGTCGATTACTGGCAAGGATCACTCCACCGTGTTGATGTATTATCCCTTCTGCTACTGCAAGTCCAAGCCCTGTTCCACGGGCATCAAGGCGCGTTGTTACAAAAGGTTCAAATATTACGGGGAGAATCTCTGGGTCGATTCCACGTCCATCATCCTCTACAGTTACTATCAACCAATCACGTCCGTTCTGAAGCTTCTTTGAGGCAGAAACTTTAATAGTTCCAGAACCTTCAAGCGCGTTGACTGCATTTCTGAGCAGGTTTACAAATACTTGTAGAAGCC
>JAEUQL010000472.1 GCA_016789295.1 Blastocatellia bacterium
CCATATGTAGTCTATCTGCTTTTCAATAGTCTGCGGTTTACGCATAAAACTACTCAAGTGGAAGATGGTTTGTGATCTTTAGCTTTTTCTGTTCTTTGCGAAATGCTTGAGCTTCTTCAAAGACTTTACTAAGTCTATCTGATGCTAAGAGTAGCTTAACTTCTTCTGGCTCTTTTTCTGGTATTGCAACTATCTGACTGAGCCAGTCAAGGGAAAGCTGAAAGCCTACGGCTGGATCACTAAGGCCAAAACTTTGTAATAAATTATCGTAGCGACCTCCACTACCAATAGCACTACCTACTCCTTCTACATAGATCTTAAAAGTCATACCTGTATAGTAATCGAGGCCGTTTACATCCCCAAGGTCGATGTCTATATACTGGTCGATATTTAATGCCTGAGCAATATCTATGATGCCTTCTAAGTCTTCGAGGGCTGCACGCGATTTGGAGTTTGTTACTACTTTGCGTGCTGCTTGAATAATCTCATTTTTTCCAGAGATCCGGGTCAGAGCCGTAAACTGCGTGGCCTCTTCTGTTGGTGCAAACTTGCTCAAAAACTGCTCTACCTGCTCACTATTACGACTGTCGAGTAGAGTGCGGAAAAGTTTTCGTGCTTCTCTGCTTAGCTCAAGGTTGTCAGCAATACCGTTGAAGAGATCTACTTGGCTAAGTGTAAGCTTAAACCCTGCTATACCTAGCGAGTTTAGAACTTCAACTACTATCATTATCACTTCGACATCGGCTTCAAGTCGGTCATTACCTATATGTTCAAGCCCAAGTTGGTGGAAGTCGTGAGGTCGATACTTCTGTACTTGTTTATAGCGAAATACTTCACCACTGTAGCAGAGACGTATAGGCCGATGTTGTGAAGCAAATCTTGTAGCAACAGTTCGTGCTACAAGTGATGTTAGATCTGGTCTGAGTGCGAGCAGTTCACCTTCGTGGTCAAAAAACCTATACGTCTGCTCTGCAGCTTCTTGTCCAATGCCGAGAGCAAAGAGTTCGTGATAGTCAAAGATAGGTAGTGCTATTTCTTGGTAAGACCATCCATTAAAAATTGCTAAAAGCTTCTGTTCAATGTCACGCCGATGAGCTACTTCTTGACCAAAAAAGTAGCGCACTCCATGGGGAATTTTCGATACACGCTGATTCATAATTTCTGCTTTGCTTCAGGATATGGCGACATAGTATACCGATTCTAAGGTTTGAGGCGAGTTAAGACGGCAGGTTTTCTTTAACCGTCCCCCACCTTTCGATAATCTTTTTTAACTCTTCCATTTTGAATGGTTTTGCAAGAATATCGTCCATCCCGGCTCTAAAACATTCCTCTGCTTTGGTGTCTGAAGTACTTGCTGTTAGTGCAATGATAGGTGTTCTACCTTCTTTTTCAATCTGTCGAATCAATACTGTAGCTTCTGTTCCATCCATTTCTGGCATATGACAATCCATCAGAATGAGTGAATAAGAGCTGTTCTTAAACGCCTCTACTGCTTGTTGCCCATTCTCTACAAATTGAGCTTCATAGCCCAACCTTCTTAACTGCATCTGCATTATCTTTACATTAGTAGGATTATCTTCTGCTATTAGAAGCTTTATATCAAGCCTACTTTTATCATTGGCTACTTCTACAATGTCGTGTCCAGTGGTGCTTTCTTGAAAGACCAGTCTGGCTTGTCGTTGTGCTACTGCTGGAAGTGTTATTGTAAAAGAGCTTCCAGCTCCTACTTGACTTTGAACACTTATGTTTCCTTGATGTGCTGTAACTATCTTTTTAACTATTGCTAGGCCAAGCCCTACCCCTTTCTTCTTTTGTGAAGAGGAGGCTTGTTTATAAGGTTCAAAAAGATGTGGAATAGCTTCTGGTGGAATGCCTTCTCCAGAATCGGTTATGCAGACGCTGACCATAGGAGTGGGGAGTTGCGACGAAGAAGCTTCTATAGTGATATTTCCTCCAACAGGAGTAAACTTGATGGCGTTGGATATGATATTAGAAAAAGCTCTTTCTAGCTTTTGAGTGTCTCCCTCTATATCTAGAAGACTGTCTTTAATAAAAAGAGTTACATTAATACTATTGGTTAAAGCTGCTATTCGTGCTGCTTCACTAATGTTTCTTAAAAAGAGTTCAGAATTGATTACTTCCCGTTCTAGCTTGATTTCGTGCGAGTCTGAACGGTAAAACTCCAGTACTTCGTTTATCATCACAAGCATCTTATCGAGGCTCTTTTCAGAAAGATTTAACATATTGTTAAAAATTTTATTCTCTTTTCCTAGATTCTCTTTAAGAAGCTCTAAAGTTCCTTTAACAACTGTTAGAGGGTTTTTGAGGTCGTGAACAAGCATAGCTGTAAAGGTGGCTTTTATTTGATCCAGTTCTTGGAGCTTTAAATTTGCTCTTTCAAGCTGTTGATTCTTCTGCTTTATTTCGGCTTCTGCTTGACTACGTTGCAGGTTCTCTCTTTCAAGGACTTGAGCCTGCATTTCTGATGCCTTTGCTTGTGCTTCTGCTATCTTTCGTTCTGCTTCTGCTACTTCCGCACGTAAAACAGCTTGCTGAATTCGAGCTTCTGTTTTCAGCTTTCTTGTTTGGAACTGAAATACTTGATAAAGTACTAGAAGTGTTAGAAGTAGATAGAGCAAATAAGCCCACCAAGTTCTCCAGGGGGGAGGTGATATGCTGAAACGTAGTGTTGTTCCAACTTCATTCCACTTTCCATCGCTGTTTGTAGCTTTTACACGAAAAATATAACTACCCCAAGAAAGGTTAGGATATATGGCTTCGTGCATATTCTTTGAATATATCCAGTCGTTATCAAACCCATCTAGTTTATAGGCATAGAGGTTCTGTTCTGGTGCGTTGAAATCCAGAGCAACGAACTCAAAACGGACAGAATTCTGTTGATGGGAGAGTTCAACGGTTTTTTCTGTAGAAACCCTTATAGGCTCTTTATCTACTGAAGTTTTGAAAGAGGTTATGATGACAGGTGGTTCTATACTATTTCCTTTTATCTGTTCTGGAAAGAAGCTATTGAGCCCTTTTGTACCACCAAAAAATATCTCTCCATTTTTAGCTTGAAGAAATGCTCTACGGTTGAACTCATTGCCTTGCAAACCGTCTCCAATACCAAACGTCTTGAATATCTTTCTTGAATGGTCATATTTGACTATACCTTTGTCAGAACTTATCCAAAGATACCCTTCTTTGTCTTCAAATATTCCATAAGTGTTGTTATGAGCAAGACCATCTTTTTCAGAAACGTGGCCGAAAGTATTGGTCTTTCTGTCGAAATAATGTATGCCAGAGTTTTTGGTAGCTATCCATAAAAGACCGCGACTGTCTTCCATAAAACTACAGATATGATCTTGAGGGAGATTGTTGAATACAGAAAAGTAATTAGTGACAGTTTTTGTTTCTGGATCATATCTTAACATTCCGCTATTAGTTCCGATCCAGATATTACTAAACCTGTCTTCATAAATAGATTGAACACTACGACCTATTCCATTGATATCCAACAATAACTCTGAATCTAGTGAAGTTACAATGTTTCTATCTGGTGACAGTTTGTATATTCCAGTTTCACTTCCTATCCAAAGAT
>JAEUQL010000473.1 GCA_016789295.1 Blastocatellia bacterium
TCATACTTAGTCTCCGACCTTCTATCTATTTCAAGATACTCCTCTAATGTGAAAAGGCTCTCTGTGGATGCCATAGCTTAAATGGAACTACCTCTTTATTAGAAACGATAGATTACATACGATTATAGAGAGTCTATAGCTGCAATGACAGTCTCTATATCTGAAAAGTTTTCAAAAACGAAATCTGGGTTGTAAAAATTAAGTTCGCTTGTGGAGTATCTTCCATTAGATACAGCTATTGCTTTTGCCCCAAAATGGTGGGCACAGTCTATGTCTCTGGGAGTATCACCTATTACTACAAACTGTGAAGGAGAAAGCGATCCTTGCTGAAGGTTGAGTGATTGGTGTATACGGTTTGATGCAATAGTTGGTAGTTGTCGTCTGTCTTCGTGATCACTTCCAAAAGCCCCTCGATGGCTAAAGTAGGAACTTAGCCCTACACTTTCCAATTTTGTATGAGCCAGTCTCTCTAGGTTTCCAGTAACAAGGCTGAGTAGATAGTTTGAGTTGCTACTTAAACTATCCAAAAGTCCCCCAACACCAGGACACCTATCAAAAACAGGGCCTGAATCTGCTAGATCTTTGAGAACTTGCATATATGCAAGTTCTATTTGCGGAAGAAAATTCCATATCTCTTTAGATGTAATCCCTTCTGGTTCAAGAGCTTCTCTAAGTATCTGCAGATCAGTCTTACCACTAAAGGACACAGTATCTATGCTACCCGATGTCCCAAAGATCTCTATCAAAGCCTGCTTTGTACGCATTCTGTAGCTGGTGCGTTGTAGAGAGACCAGCAGTGTACCATCTATATCAAAAAGTAGAACTTTAAGACTACTCACTTTTACAACCTACTGTTTCCAAAGATTTTTGCTATTTTTGGTTCTGCCCAAAGTTGCCATCCAAGTTTGGCAAGGCTCTTTATTCTATCCCAATTTAAGTTACCTGACTTAACATCTCTAAGGCTTTCGAGTACTTGTTGTCTAAGCACTGCACTTTCACGCCGAAATATAAAATCTCTTGCATAAGGTCTGGCCACTTCCATAAAGTTGAATGTAGGATTGACTTGAATACTTATTCCTTCCAAGGTCATAAGTGCCCTGATTATGAAAGTGAATGATGCAGGAGTACTGAAAGGATACTTGTAGATAATTTCACCAAAATCAAAGGAGATCTCCAAGAACTTCACTTCACTTATATTTAGGTCTATTTTGCGTTCAAACATATCACGAACAACGTCACGAAATTCTATTAGATTGACTTCACCTTTGAGAAAATCTAGAGCTACTAGATCACTTACCAAACCATCAAAGTTTCGTTCGAGTATATGAAAGAATGCAGAGACCATTAACTGCTGTAGTTTTGTAGAGATAATTCCAACCATTCCAAAATCGAAGAAAGCCAGCTTTCCATCATTCATTACCAGAAGGTTACCTGGGTGTGGATCTGCATGAAAAAAGCCATCTTCTAACAATTGTTTGAAATAGGCACGATGCATCAACTCGTTTATCTCTTTGGCAGAAAAACCTGCACTGCTTATGGCAGCAACGTCTGTCACTTTCACGCCGTCTATGAACTCCATGGTGAGAACTTCTGAAGAGGTGTATTCCCAATATATCTTAGGAACATACATCTTTGGCCAATCAGAAAAGTTTTGACGAAACCTCTCTGCATTACGCCCTTCACGGGTGTAGTCCATCTCTTCCCCTATGACTCGTTCAAACTCATCCAACATTCCTATCCAATCGTTTCCTTTAAGCAAGTCTGTTCGTTGGAGTAGAAATGTGACTATTTTTCTGAGTACCTTCAGGTCAAACTTGACTATTGGATCAAGATTAGGTCTTTGCACTTTTATAGCTACAAGCTCACCCGTCTTGAGTCTTCCTTTGTAGACCTGGCCGAGGCTGGCTGCTGCTATTGGCTTGTCTGCTATCTCAGCAAATAGCTCTAAAGGTCTTTTCCCAAGCTCGCGCTCAATTATCGAGAACGCCTGGCTGTTTGGAAATGCTGGAACACTGTCTTGAAGTTTCGTAAGCTCGTCGATATAGGGAATGGGAAGGAGGTCAGCTCTTGTGCTGAGAGCTTGCCCAATCTTGATAAAAGTTGGACCTAGAGAGAGGAATCTCTTAGAAAGTTTTCTGGCGTGGCGGCGAAGCTTTGCCTCCCGCTCTTCATCTTTTCCACCAATCCATCCACGAAAGTCGAGATAGACAACCAAAAGAAAGGTAAAAAGTGTCCAGACAATAGTTAATGGCCTAGTAAACCGCTCAAGCCGTGTAAACGGACTCTTATGAGGTCTGTGTGTGGCCTGTCGGGCTAGTGGAAGGGCTAGTTTCTGTAAGCTACTCATCAGTTCTACTCAAATTTACGACATGTCAAATAACCACTATGAAAGTTACTCGCCCCAAAATCGATCCTAAAACTTGTCATACTCCTTGATAGCATCTTTTAGTGACTCATCAAGATTCTCATCTGCACCCCTGACACAAATTGTGTAAAGACCTACTGTAAAAGTTCTACGTCCTTCAACACCGAGTTGTCGAAGTGCAAGCATACCTTTTTCTTGACTTGCAGCGTCTTTGTACTTTGCTGCCAAAACAGGAACAGAAAGATCTTGAATCACAAACTGGATGAAATCCTCAGCATTGAAGTAGCCTGGAGGTAGAATAGCTTTCTCCTCAACAACAAACCCTTCCTTTTTGCTGAAGTAGTTCATAAATTTGACCAGAGGGCGTTGATTCTGATCTACTTTGTTTGTCTGGTCTTTAACTTGTTGCACTTCTGTTGGTGTTACTTTCTGTTCTATTTTGGGTGTCTGATCGACTTTTTCAGATGGAGGAGGTTCGGTGATTGATGGACCAGCAGGTTCCTGCTGCACGGTTGGGCTTTTGGCTACTGATGAACCATTTTGAACATTGTCACTATTCTTCTCACAACCTAAAAGAAAGCAACAAAGCAGTAGAGAGCTTAGGAAAGCAGTAGATCTATGCATGAAAAACCTCAAACTTAACTTTTACAAGTCTAGTGGCTTTACTGCACCAGACTTTTAGAAATCCTAAAAACTTGCCTGCGATTCAAACGCCACTATCTTTCTAGCAAGTTCTTCTCTGACTTTACCGTAAAAATGTTTCTCAATAAAGTACTCCGTCACATCTTGCCCATTCTCGTGCTGGTCTGCAGCAAGAAGGCTTGCCTGAACAACTTTAACAAGACTGTCTGTAACACTTCTACCAGTAAACACGTTTCTCTCTCTAAGCAACCCTTCAAGTTCTGCATTTAATAGATGCTTTCTATTACTTATACGCTCGGCCAAGCCCTGATTTGTAGATTCTAGTCTTCTTTCTACCGAAGCAAGCAGAGGCTTGTGAGACTGCTCTTTTGTCATCGCACGAATAGCATCTAGAACCAAAATATTTGTAGTACCTTCCCATATAGGAAGAACTTGCGCATCTCTTAGTAGTCTAGCTGTTACAAACTCTTCTATGTAGCCATTTCCACCAAGTACTTCCATAGATTCACTGGCAGCCCACACAGCCAACTTCGCAGTGTAATATTTGGCTAGAGGTGTCATCAACCTCAACTGCTTCTCATCAT
>JAEUQL010000474.1 GCA_016789295.1 Blastocatellia bacterium
ATGGTATAGAAGCAGCAGGACAGATGCTCGACAACATGCGTGGTGCCAACATGGCACAGTTACAATCTCTAGAACTTGGTGGGCAAGTAACGCTACTTGGAAAGCTGAAGCTTCAAGCAGCAATAGTACTGTTCTTCTTTTTGGATGGACATCTGCTGTACATAAAAGGACTTTTTTACAGCTTTGAAAGGCTTCCAGTGAATGCTTATCCACGTCTTGGAGGAAGTATACTGATAGGTACTCAGCTAACACCAATTATGGACGACCTTCTCAGGCTCTCAAGTGATGTACTACTCGTATCACTACAACTTTCAGCCCCAATACTTGTTTGTATGTTTCTAATTGACATAGTCTTTGGAATTTTCAACCGAGTTGCACCACAGATCAATGTCTATTTTTTAGCAATTCCATTCAAGATGCTTATATCTTGTATGATGCTCTTTCTACTTTGGGCTGCAATTGTTCAGCAGATGCAAGAGAGATTTGCAGTCTATTTAAGAATCTTCTACACAATAATAGAGAAATCTATTCCACTTTAGTTTGATTATGTAGGGAAGGATGGTATGGCAGAAGGTCAAGGCGGAGAAAAGACAGAAAAACCTACGCCTAAACGCATCAAGGACGCACGAAAGAAAGGGAATATAGCCAAAAGTAAGGATCTTACAAACGCTATACTTTTTCTTATCACAGTAGCTATGCTGGCTGTCCTTAACAGTTTCAACTCCCGTGTACTTCTGAAGCACATGGAAGAGTCGATGCGTATCCCTTTTATGATCGGCCATCTAGACCTTGAGCGTGCTACAGATGTATTGGCAGCAGGAGGCTTAGTTCTTTTCAAGGTGCTTGCACCACTACTTGCAGTCAACCTTGTAATAGCATTGGCTGTAGATTTTATGCAAGTTGGTGCTATGTTTACGACTGAGACACTCAAGCCCCAATTTGACAAACTCAATCCTGTTAATGGATTTAAGGGCATATTTTTTCAGAAAAAGACTTATATTGAACTCTTAAAAACCATACTGAAAATTGTGATCCTGACTGGACTCTTTTATGTTATTTTTAAGAACCATATGAGCCTTCTGATCATTGCAGCTCGGCGCTCTGTATGGTATTCAGCAAGTTTGACAGGTCAGATACTATTTGATGTCTCGATCAAAGTTGGTGGCTTCTTTCTAGCTATTGGCGTTGCAGATTTTGGTCTACAGCACCATCTTTGGATAAAAGATCTGATGATGTCGAAATATGAAGTGAAGCAGGAGTACAAGCAAGATGAAGGCGACCCGCACAACAAAGCGGCTAGAAAACGTCTTCACCGCGAACTTCTCCAGCACAATGCAGTTCAAGATGTAAAAAAGGCGGACGTAGTCATCGTGAACCCAACACATATTGCAGTCGCTATCCGATATAACAAAGAAGAGATGGACGCTCCACAGATAATAGCCAAAGGTGAAATGCTGATGGCAGAAAAGATTCTGGAGATCGCCCGTGAAAATAACATACCCGTAATGCGCAACGTTCCTCTTGCTCATGCTCTCAACAAGTTGGAAGAAGGAGAAGAGATCCCTGAAGAGTTGTACGAAGCAGTAGCCGAAGTACTCAACTGGGTCTATAAACTCCACAGACAACAAGAAGATTAGACTGTGCAAGAGTACTATAACCAATCTATAAAGAAGGTGACCTATGGCAGACAATATAAAGACTAGATTAGATAATGCAAACTTAATAGGAAACGTTGACAGAGCAGTTGATCAAAAAATAGACCAACAACGAGAAACCCAAGTAGTGCTTTACAACGATGTACAGCAAGCAGACTTGCGGGGTCGCACAACCGTTGAAGGCATCATACCCGATTACAGCCCTGAATCGCTCACTTTCAAAGAAGCTATGAGGCTGGATCAAGTTCCACCAACACGTGCTGAGCTTGAGCCGCCTTCCATCCAATTCGTACTCTTTGCCTTTGGTGATCCAACTCAACGGAAAATGAGCTTTGAAAAGATAACTCGTGGACAGAAGCAGAAGACCAACCAGTTATTACAGAAGATAAACCAGAAGGGTTCAGAAGGCCCAGCAGTGCAGCAGGCTATGATAGGACAGCTTGAGAAAGAGGCTCGTATGCTTGGGCTTGTTGACCACCTACTTCAAATCCAAGACCAGATTCTAGCCCGCATGGGTTCACAGACCAAAGGATAGGAATAGAAAGAGCATTATGAATGAAGCATTGCTTAAAGGTTGGGCTGATGGAAGGTTGACCCTTTCTCGTGTGAAAGGGTGGCAGCCCGAAGAGTACCAATTAATGTTGATGCTGGGCTACACACTTCACGAACAAGGTCGCTCAGAAGAGGCTGCAATAATCTTCGAAGGTCTTCTCTCTTTGGAACCACGCAATGCCTACTGTCATAGTGCTCTTGGAGCAGCCTATTTGAGGCTCGAACAGGACGAAAAGGCCCTAACTCACCTCAATATGGCCATTCAGCTCGATGCAAAGGACATTTCGGCCTATATCAACCGAGCAGAACTACTAATGAAACAAAAAAGCTATAAACAGGCCCAAGCTGACCTAGAAATGGCCATAAAATTGGGAACGACCATAGGCATGAGAAATCAGGCCATCAGACGTGCACAAGGGCTACTCAATACCGCTAAAAGGTTGCAAAACCTTCAGTTGGGAGATATTTTTTCCTGAAAAAATTCTCCAAAATTTTCCAGAAGTTGAGCAACTTTAAAACTTCATCCCCGATAATCAAAGTGAAAGTTGAACACAATAATACAACTTCAACAAATACTACTTATAAAAAATCAATAAAGGTAAATCTGAAAGGAGATTTTTCAAAATGGTTAGTTCAATTGGTGGAAATAATTTTCTTAGCAATATCAACAATGTAGTAAGAACAGCTTCTCAAACAATCAACACAGCCAATCAAGTTCTTCAATTGGCCAATGCTTTCGTAGATTTTGCAAACAACGCTTCCAATTTCATGCAGAATGCCTCCAAGGCAGCCAGCGGCAATCCTCTTCCAGAGGGAATGGATGTTGCCAAGCTCTTCGGAACAGGCAATGCCTTTGAAGCAGAGAACGACAAGCAGAAAGAAGCCGCAAAGGCTGCAGCATTGGGCGGTGGTCCAAAGTCACTTGGCGCACTTCTAGCTATCGTAGGTTCCCTACTAGTTAAGTCCATCGAGAGCACAATGGCCAACCTCCAGAAGGCTGCCCAACAGCTCGATGCAGCTACAAACTCAAAAGGCCCAACCGCAGCACTAAATCAGCAGATTCAGGAGATGACCTTCAATCTTCAACAGATTCAGCAGACACTCAACCGCGTAAACGAGACAGTAACCAACCTGAGCCGTTCACAGTCGGATGCACAGAAGTCAACTGCACAGAACCTCTCCGTCTAGTAAGACGCAGATTCTGCAGCAAATTCTGCAAAAGATTCTTCTTAAAGAAAGCTCGGCACACGTCGAGCTTTTTTTATTTCTTGCAAGAAACCTGCAAAAACTACCATCTTCGTGCCACAGTGCTCCAACCATAGCTGAACGAAGAGAAGCTTGGTAGGTGGTGAAGTGGCGCATCGTCCATAAGGACGAT
>JAEUQL010000475.1 GCA_016789295.1 Blastocatellia bacterium
AAAGCTATCCACAGATTCAGATAACGATCTAAAAATGAAAGTTCTTTTCTCATAACCTCTCTATATTTGTAAGTGAAGATTTAGATCTACTAGTTATATTCAGCAAGACAGATATACTAATTTAATATTGGTCTATTTGCATCTAGTTTTTGGAGGTTACCTGTAGGGTTATTTTAGAGTTTACATATATGCATTTAAATATATATAGTTCTGATCAAGATTCATTCTGGAAAGAACGTGAGATAGAAATCGGAATAGAGCCGATCAGTTGGCACTCTCCATCAGTTTTGTCAGTAGTGTATAGACATCGCGTTTATCGTGTAGGAATGTATTTCTATCGATATCACTTGAAAGTTCATCACAAAGATTTTCTATAGTTCCAACGCTTGTGCGTAGTGATGCTATAGCTTCATTGCGATTACCTTTGATAAGGAGAAGTCTGGCTTCTATGTATTTATGTTTCCAGGTGAGTATTGGGTTATCGATTCTATCAGTTATATCTCCTGCTTGGTGTAGAAGAAATTCTGCTTCTCTGTAGTTGCCGCGTTCAAGTTCAATCTCTGCCAATGCTATTAAAGCTTCTGCTTCTCCGCTTTTATTACAGACATCGCGCTGTTGTTGAAGAGCTTGATTAAGAGCATCAAAGGCTTGTTCGAGGCTATCGCTTGATTTGTAGATAAGTCCTAGACTGAGTTTTGCTAGTGCTTCGTATTGTCTATCGCCTACTTCACGGCTGATCTCTAGCGATCTCTGTATATGGTCGATGGAGTAGCGGAAGCTTCCTTGTGCTCTATAGACCTCACCAATGTTATAAAGCTCTATTGCCTGGCCTCTTCTTCGGTTGAGTTTTCCAGCCGATTTGAGTGCTTGTTCAAGATTTTCAAGTGCACGTTTGTAGTCTCCTTGATGATAGAAGATCTGGCCTATAATTGAACGTGAAATCATTTGGTTGATCTTATCACCAACCTTGGACGATAGCTTGAAGGCTTCTTCTGCACACCGAAGTGCTTTACGAAATCTTCCGTGTCGGATCAGTGTAAAGGCCAACTCCCGTTGAGCTATAGCTTCTTGTTCGTGCTGCTGGTTTGCTTTTGCAAAGTCTATAGCTTTTGTAAAAGAGTCGAGAGCCTGACTGTAGTTACCCAAACGGTCGTGAGCAGTACCAATCAGTGAGTAGTTGATAGCAACTATTGGGTGGCCTGCCTCTTTTTCTGCTATTTCAAGGGAATAGTTGCAGTAGTCGATAGTCTGCTGATAATCGCTTGATGCTTCACTCATTTCAGCAAACAGAGTATAGGTTTTGGCTTTGAGTTGTTCTTGGTTGAGTATTGAGGCCAGTTCCATTGTAGCGTCTAGAAGTTTGATAGCACGGTCTAACTTTCCTGCGCTGATAAGAAGCTTGGCAAAGTTGAAGGTTAAGTTAGCTACCTGCTCAAGAACTTCAGTTTCTGGTCTTTCTGACTGCTCTTCTGAGCCTGGCATCAGACCTAACTTTTCTGCTGCCTCTTCGCCCCAGGCAAAGAACTTTTCTGCTTCACCCATTGAAAGTGCTTTGAGTGCTCTCATTCCTGCTTGTATAGAATATTTCAAGCTCTTCTGGTAATCACCTGCAGCATGAAAATGGTATGCAAGCTCACCTACTACTGCAGAAAGGCTACCTTTTTGTACTTTTTCTATTGCTTCACCTACTTGTGCATGCAATGAACGACGAACTCTGCGGTTGAGGCGACTGTAGAGGACTTTCTGTACAATTGCGTGGTTGAATAAATAGATCTCGTCGTCACTACCTTCTTTCTCTTTAATTATTTGATTTTTAAGACCTTCATCGATGATGTCGAGTAGAGCATCTTCTTCTAATTTGGTAACTCGTTGTAGCAGTTCAAAACTGAACTGGTCGCCAAAGACTGCAGCTTTTGAGAAGATGTCGGCTGTTTCGTTCTCTATCCTACCCAGTAGAGCTTCAACCACATCAATGACAGAGCGTGGTAGCAGAAAATTTTCTAATTCTTCACATTTCCACACGCCATCTCGAAAGAATATACGACCTTCTTCGATAAGAAACCTTATTATTTCTACTAGGAAATATGGGTTGCCTTTTGTCTCTTTGTATAGAGTTTTGACCGTACCTGGAGGGAAGACAACACGTGTAAAGATCTCTTCTATCATCTGCTCTACTTCTGGTTCGGCCAAAGGTTGGAGTTGCAGAATTTCACATCCAGAACGGCTAATGTTTCTAAGCCATATTCTGAGAGGGTGTTTGTCTACAAGACCTTCTATCTTTGCACAGCCTATAGACATTAAGCGGCTGTGGGTAGCGTTATTGTTTAAGTAAGAAAGAAACTCAAGGCTCAGAGAGTCTGCCCACTGCATATCTTCTAAAAGATATATTAGCGGTTGATGACGAGCTAGAGATAAGAAAATCTTTGTTAAGTAGTCAAAAACCAGATATTTTTCCTGTTCTGTTCCGGACTGAATAACAGAATTGAAAAATCGGAAGCTTTCTCCTTCTTGGAAATCTTTCATAATTTTGTCAGAAAGTGCTCCGAATATATCTCTTATCTGGTCGGGATTGTCCTCAAGCATTGGTGCTAGGTGTATATAGAGGCTGTCATAAATTGTCTTGTAAGGTGTTGCTTGACTTGATTCATAAAAGCGACCTCGTAGAAACAAGAGGTCTTTACCTGCTAGCCGACGTCGAAACTCTTCTGCCAACCTTTTCTTTCCAACCCCTGTATCTCCAGTAATGTAGACAGGGCGGCCTTGCATCATAAGAACCTTTTCAAATTCTCTATCAAGCTTTTCTAGTTCTAGTTTTCTACCAACAAAGATATCAAAGTTGTATGAAGGACCTATGTTGGTGAGGCTTTGAACCTGTTTGAGCCAGTAGGCTTGATGTTGTCCAGCCACTTTAGCCTGTTTAAGGCTTGCTACGGCTTGTTCTATAAGCTCTGAAGCAGTTTCACCATCACCTGGAAACTGTGCAACTCCACAGGAAACAGATGGAATCAACTGCTGTCCTGCTTCTATCTCAATAACAAACTCTCTTTTGGCTTTTTCCAAAACTCCCTTTGCTATCTCTAAAGCCTGCTTTCCATCTGCTGGAAAAATGACTAGAAACTCATCACCACGGTTACGTCCAATGGTTGCTTGCTCGGTAATGGTTTGTCCAAGCCACGATGCAAATTCTTTGAGTACGAAGTCACCAGCGACAAAACCATATTTCTGATTGATGCTTTTAAAATTATCAAAGCCAAAAAGAAGGAGTGAGAATTTATCGGCTGTAGATTTGGCCGCTTGTATCTCACTATCAATGCGCAGTGCCATAAAGACGCTGTTATAAAGACTTGTCAATGTGTCATAGACCATAGTGTCGGTTCTTTTCAGCCTTTGTGTGCTGCTCTGTCCTACAGGAGAAGGCATTGTGGCGTCACTGGGTCGTCTTAGTCCTGGACTTGAGCGTTGAAGTCTGTGCTCTCCTGTAGTGCTTGATTCTCCTCTCACTACAGCAGATATCTGTTGGTATAGTTCTTTGGCTGTAGATGGTCGCTTTGCTGGATCTTTTTCAAGCGCACGCATGAC
>JAEUQL010000476.1 GCA_016789295.1 Blastocatellia bacterium
CAGATAAGCTACTTGACAGAAGACCATCTAGGCTCACCGAGGTTGATAACAGACAACACGGGGACAGTGATATCCAGAAGAGACTTCTATCCATATGGAGAACAGATATCAGGACTAGGAGGAAGAAGCCAGATACCTTCCTACAATCTCAACCACTCTCTCAAACAGAAGTTCACTGGTTATGAACGAGATGATGAGACTGGACTTGACTTTGCCCAGGCTAGATACTACGCCTTTAATCTTGGAAGATTCACAAGTCCTGATCCACTGGCAGGTAAAGCTACTAACCCACAACAATTAAATCGTTATACATATGTTCTAAACAATCCTCTTAGATTTACAGATCCAACAGGTCTAATTGCTGCAGATCGGCCAACCAATAAACAAAATCAAAAAGGTCTGGAAGATGGATTTAATGCTTTATTAGACTTTTTCTTTGGTGATTTTTATCAACCACAAGGAGATGCAGGAAGTCTCTTTAATCAATTAAAACAAGGCTTTAGATATAAGCTTGCAACTCTTGTTAATCCACCTACAGTTGGAGCATCAGTTGAAGTTGCTGTAGCTGATACAAATCTTGCTCAAGCGATACTCAAAGGTGTAAGCAAAGAAGCATTGAGAGTTCCTAACACTATTAGGTTAATAGTAACCCAAACAGTTTTGATGGAGCTACAGAGTGTGGGAGGATTCACTGAAGACGAGTTAATAGCAGCTTTGCTGTCGAGAGGGATTGATGTTGCAACGGTAAAAAAAGAAAAACTAGTACCTGCTGTTAATGAGATAATGAATGTGACGCTAGCAAAAACCGGAGCACTTAAATTCACACTTGCAGGAGAAAGTAGAATAAGAGCACAACTTAATGACATTCAGATCCTTGCAGAAGCAAAAGCTATTGGGCTACCAATATATACTGCAAATGTTAATGATTTTAATATCAACATTGGCGGTGAAGCACTATCTACAAGAGTTAAAGTAGAAGTGCGAGGAACAAAAAGTGCGCCAGCAACAAAAGCATTACCGAAACTTACAGAAGCTGTTAAACAATTGGCTAAAAAGTTTATAAAGTAAAATTTATTGAAAAGGAAATAAAAACATGACACCTTGGAGAAGAATCTTGATAAAGCCCAAATGTGAGAAATGTGGCCAAAGTTTTGAAACACTTCTAGGATTTGATTCAATAGGTACTTATGATGATGACCATTACAATGTAGGTGATAAAGTAGATACAAATAGTGAGCTGATGCAAGGTGAGAGGTATCATAGCTGGGTATCTATATACTGTGATAATTGTTATAGTGAATGGTCTTTCGATCAGTTTAGATATGCATATCAAGTGTTATCAAATCTTGTACAGAAAGGTCGCATAATTGTGAAATTAGGTAGTGATATTCTCTCTGCAGAAGATATAGATAATTACGTCAAAAACTATATTGATGAAATGAAAAATGCTGGATGGTATTCTGCTCCTATCGGAGGAGTTTTTCAAAAGTTAGATTTTATTTACGAAAACCAGCAACTTTATGCACCTAGTGAAATGTGGATGAAGTTCTTAGATGAAATAGAACCACTTATAAATGAAAAGCTCAAAACAAAAGGTTGGTTAAGTGGAAAAAATACTTGTAGGCAAGATTATTATGTTGTTATCGATCAAAATAACAGAATATTTATTGAAGATTCTAAAGGGGATAAAGTTTTTGGAAATAAGCAAGACGAAGAAGTATGATACACAAGATTTGTTAAATTTTATCTCTGTAGTCAATAGAAGTTAGCCTACCTGACAGAAGACCATCTAGGCTCACCGAGGTTGATAACAGACAACACGGGGACAGTGATATCTAGAAGAGACTTCTATCCATATGGAGAACAGATATCAGGAGTAGGAGGAAGAAGCCAGATACCTTCCTACAATCTCAACCACTCTCTCAAACAGAAGTTCACTGGAAAAGAGAGAGATGAAGAGACTGGGCTAGATTTCTTTGAAGCTAGATATTACTCGGCTAAACAAGCAAAGTTCACTTCTACTGACCCCAAAATAATTCCAAGTAACCTCTCCGAAGTTCAACTATGGAACAGCTATGCTTATTCTTTCAATAACCCTCTGCGTTTCATAGATCCTGATGGACAAGAGCCTCAAGAAGGTGCAGAAGCTAGACAAAATCGAGACGTCAAAGACCTCATGGAAGGTCGTATGACTAGAGAAGAGTTTCAATCTCGACAAAATGCAAGAGTTAAAGGTACAGTAATAGGCACTATAGGTGCAGCAGCTATCATTATTGGTAGTAGAAACCAAGCAATTCTTGGTTCAAGCATTGGACAAGCTCTTATAGGCTTTATTGCGAGAAACGCACCTACTATACAGCAAATTGGTAATGAAGCTGTCCAAATGTCTACTGGTAATCCTGCTCCAGCAGCAACTACTTCTTTAGAAAGACAAGCTTTAATTAAAATGTCAGAAGAGGTTTTTGAGAGATCTCTTGTTCAGGAAGTAACTAGAACAGCAGAAAATATAGGTGGATTTAAGATATTTGGGTCAAAAGGATTGGTAGGAAATGTATTCAACAGAAATGTATTCTTAATTGAAGCAGAAAAAAAAGGAGCTTCTTCACTATCTGGGTTAGTAAAAAATCTTGAGGATGAAGCACGGTCTGCAGGAGCAAAAGAGTTACGTATCATAGGAACTTCTATAGTTAATACTGGTTTCTTTAATGCAAAAATAGCTAAAAGATTTGGTTTTACTTTTCGCAGAATTAATAACGAGACTATTGAGTTAAGCAAAAAACTTGATGGTAATTAAAGATAACTTAACTGCAACATAGATAAGCTCTTGCCTTTAACCAAAAAAACACTAAAGGAAGGTCTGTTAACATGAAAAGTCCTGATATATTGAAAAAAATGTGGGTATCTATTTTTAACCGTCGTGGTGGCAGTGGAACATATACTATAAACTCTGATGAAATTGGTGGTTCTTTAAAAGAGTGGTTAAGAAATAGACTGAGTTTGAAAAGTTCTGAACTTCCAGTAATCATTGGCTTTAAGACACCTAAAAAATGGTTTGTATTAACTACTGAAAGACTTGTTTGGGAATTAGAAAACAAAATAACAGAATTAGAAGTTTCAAAAATAAAAGATGCAACTGTTAGCTTAGTGCTTGAAAATACAAAAGGAGTAACTAAAAAAAATGAGTTTAGCTTTCTAAAAATTATCACATTTGATGATGAATACACACTAGAGGTGGAATCGGGCAATCCCCATATTGGACTTTGGAATTTACTTAAGACTATTGCAGCAAGCAATAGTAAGTTAACAAATTAACAATAAAAAATTTACCCTCATTGCACAAAATCTAAATAAGTAACAAATCCTGTAATAGAAGAAATCAGTGTAAGTGGAGCAAACAATAGACTAACAGGAGGAGGCTACAGCTATGATGAAGCAGGAAATCTCATAGAGTCACCAGAAGGAAGTTATCAGTATGATGCAGATAATAGAATGGTGAGAGCAAGAGTCAATGCAGTAGAAACAAAGTTCTACTATGATGGAGAAGGAAGAA
>JAEUQL010000477.1 GCA_016789295.1 Blastocatellia bacterium
TGCTATTGCATCAGAAAGTGGTTGGTTTTCGCTTGATGTAAACGCTTCGATTGCGTGAGTGAGAGCATCCATTCCAGTGTAAGCAACAAGTTTTGGTGGTAGTGTTGAAACCATTTCAGGATCTAGCACTGCCATTCGTGGATAGAGGTGTGGACTGAAGATACTAATCTTCGTTGTGTGCTCATGATCTTTAACTACAGCCACTACTGAAACTTCACTTCCTGTACCAACAGTTGTTGGGATGGCAATCAATGGAATACAAGGACCAGGAACCATAAAACCACCTTCGTAGTCACGGATATGGCCTCCGTAAGTCCCTATGATGCCTGCCAGTTTCGCAGTATCCATAACGCTACCACCACCAACAGCAATGATAAGGTCTATGTCGTGGTCTGCTATCTCATCCGCTACTTTTTTAACTGTATCAACGTCCGAGTCTGGTGGTACGTCATCAAATACATCTTTCACTTCATAAGGAGAGTCAGCAAGGGCTGATTTTACTTTATCCACCAACCCAGCAGCAACAACTCCTTTGTCAGCTACAATTAGAACACTTGTACGCTCTGCCAAGTCTGCTTCTATTTGAATTTCACTTGCAAGCATTCCTACTTTTCCTATCCCAAATTTGATTTGAGTAGGTGTAAAGAAAGAGAACTCTGTTCGTTCCAGCCTATCGTTTTTTACTATAAATCCCATCTTGTATCTAACCTCTCTTGTAATGAACAGATTGGGTAATTGGGAAGGATAACTATTATCCTAGAAACCTTTTCGCTTCAACATTTCAGCAGCAATTATCATCTTCTGAACTTCCGAAGTTCCAGCACCAAGCGTTCCCAACTTCACATCCCGATAGAAACGCTCTACTGGGTAGTCGTGTATGTAGCCATAACCACCAAATATCTGTACAGCCTCATTGGCTACACGCACAGCAGATTCCGTTACAAAGAGCTTGGCTATAGAAGCTTCCATCATTGCACTCTGCCCCCTAGCCTTCATACAAGCCACACGATAGATCAACAGTCGAGAGGCTTCTATTGCAACTTTTATATCTGCAAGTTTATGCTGGATGGCTTGAAAATTGGCTATTGAAGAGCCAAACTGTTTGCGTTCTTTTGCATACCTAGTACATTCTTCTAGCACAAACTCCATTCCGCCTACAAGAGGGGCAATCATACAAGAGCGTTCCCATTCCAAAGTCTCTTTTCCAACAGAAAGAAACCCCATATTCTCTTGCCCAAGAAGATTCTCTTCTGGAACTTCACAGTTATCAAAATAGAGTGGGGTGGTAGTTGATGTTCGATTCCCCATCTTGTTTAGTTCTTCACCCACAGAAAAGCCTGCAAAACCACGCTCGACTATAAAGGCTGAGATACCACGATTACCTTTCTTTTTGTCTGTAGCAGCAAAAACAACAAAAAGATCACCTACTGCCCCGTTTGTAATAAACATCTTTGAGCCATTGAGTATGTAGCGATCACCCTTCTTTTCAGCCGTAGTACGTAGAGAAGCAGCATCTGAGCCTGAGTCAGGCTCTGTTAAACCAAAACCACCTATCCACTCTCCGTTAGCAAGTTTTGGTAGATATCGCTCTTTCTGTCTGTTGCTGCCAAGTAACCATATGGGCACTCCAGCAAGTATTGTATGAGCACCCCAAGCCAGTGTAGTTCCGCCATCAACACCAGCACGTGCAACAGACTCCATTGCAATAGTTGTTGCAAGTGGTGAAGCAGCAGTTCCACCATACTCTTCTGGAAATGGCAGACCTAACAGCCCCATTTCTGACAGATCACGCCAGTTTTCACGTGAAAATTCAGCTTTTGCATCGATAGCCTCAGCACGTGGAGCCATTCGCTCTTTGGCAAACTTATGGACTGCTTTTTGAAACTCTTTTATTTCTTCGGGTAGGTTGAAGTTCATTAAAATCTATCCAGCGGGTCAGGAAAAATCGAGGTCAGAATAACCAACTTTTAGCAGTATGTCAATTTATTTGATACCTGTGAACAGAGTGATAGCTTGAAAGAAGCCCAAGAAAAGAGAAAGCGCACCTTAGTAGGTGCGCTCTCTACAACTAAAAATGGAAGGTCTTAACTCTTGGAACTGTCCTCTGCTTTAGCCCTATTTGCCTTGCGGCGAGAGAGCATAATAGCTAGAGGCAGGAAGAGAATACCAAGGCTCAGAAGAGGCATAGTTGCAGGGTTACTGCTTGTGCTCTGCTGCTCTGCTGCCTTAGCTTTGATCTCTGCAAGTTGCTCATCGTTCTCAGGGTGTACAGCCGAGGTCTTGGTATCAGGGCGGACAAACTTACGTCCAGCTTTATCCTTCTTCCAATCATCAGTTACTACAACTGAGATTCTATCCATCTGATCTTTGCTCAGAGGATGTGAACCACGGCGGTTGAAGACTGCAAGCTGGTTGCCACTTTCATCAACTGCACGGTCACGATCTAGACCTTTAGGTAGAGCTATAGCCTCACCTGCTGTCTCATAGGTTGCTATGAGCTTCGGTTTTGGTCTTGGACTCCAACCATAAACATCTTCGTTCTCATCTGGACCAAAGATCTGAACTACACGTAGACCATGCTTACCATCTGCCAAGAATGCATAGGCAGAGTTGGCAACCATACCTATCTTCACATCGTGAGTATCATTGATCTCACCATCAGCATTGAAGGTCTGGTCTAGCTTTGGCTGTTCTGCTTTGGTTATATCTACGATTGCAAGACCATTCTTGCCTGCTGCAACGTAGGCATAGGTGCGTGCTACATAGATGTTGTGAGCATCTTCTATTGGCAAAGTAGCTTTCTCAACAAAGCGTGGCTTATCAAGCTTGGCTACATTGAATACTTTCAAACCTTCATCATCAACCACGAAAGCATAACGGTACTGCACAGCTACAGCATGTGGGTTCTTCAGCACTTTCTCGTCTGTGATCTCAGCAGTGATCTTTGGATTTGTTGGATCATTGATGTCAACCACATAGAGTCCATGATCTGTACACACGTAGGCATATGTACCAGCAATGGTCAAGTTCATAGCACCCTTCAGTTTACCTTCAGGATTGAACTTGTTGTTGATCTTGATGAAGTTGTTACGATTTTCACCATCGAGTAGTGTTCCAACAGGGCCTATCACGATGAAGCCTTCCTCTTTATCAGTACCATATAGGAATGCATACATTAGATGAGCATTGCCTTCCTCATTTTCTGGGAAGTGTTTACGTGTTGGGTCAACAGCCATAGTTGATGGTGAAGCGATAGCTGTTGCATCTTTGGTTCTCACATAGAATTTCTGGCCAAGTGGTGAAACTGGAGCGGTGATGAGTCGCTCTGAGAAGTCCTTGATGTCAACAGCATTGACGTCATAGACACGGAAGCCACCTGTACCATTGGCAGTGTAGAGATACTCACCTCTCAACTGCAAGCTTCTGATGGTTGAGCCGTTTGCACGGTGTTCATACTTGTCAGTCTTTGGATTATCAAAGCCTTCGCCGTGTGGCCCTTTCTTGAGTTTAGCAAACTGCTTCGGATATGCCATCTCGTGCAACTTGCTA
>JAEUQL010000478.1 GCA_016789295.1 Blastocatellia bacterium
TAGACCTCCACAGCTTGCTTCAATAAAGATTCTGTTTCAACATATCTTCCTCGACTGTAATACAACAGAGCAAGGTTGTTGAGACTTTGAGCAATATCAGGATGGTTAAGACCAAGTACTGTCTTTCTTATCTCTAGAGCTTGCAACAAGAGTGGTTCTGCTTCAACATACCTTCCTTGACTTCTATACACTTCAGCAAGGTTGTTGAGGCTAGTGGCTGTGTCAGGATGGTTTAGTCCTACTACTTTCTTTCTTATCTCCAAAACTTTCTTCAATAAAGGCTCTACCTCGTTATACTTGCTTTGCTGATACAACACACCTGCTTTGGTATTTATCTCTGCGGCCTTTTGCAGAGCTTTTATCTTTTCACCTTCTCCTTCTTCTGCTCTTCTCTGCTCTTGTAGCTTGACTTCATATTTACCTGTAGGGGCTGTCTTTTCCAATGAAGCTACTTCTAGCTTATAAAAACCTTTCTTTTCCGTCACTATTTCTACTGGCTCTTCTCCTTCTGTTCCGTTTGGACTATCTACCTCAAAAACCTCCTTTCCATCTGGGTCATAGACTTTGACTACTACATCTACTCCCTTCTGCATTACAGAAAGTCGCAGGTATTGGTTTTCGATAGCTTCTACTGTGTATGAATGCCGTTCATCGCCTTTGAGTTCTCTTTCAACTACTTTGTCCATTTCTAGCAACTTTATCTCTTTATTATTTTGCAAGATGAAAGAATTTGCAGGCGTGCTTATCAAAACTCCCATCACAATTAGCATCTGAGTTATTGAGTTTATTACCAGGCGTTTCATTTATGAAGCCTCCTTGATTTGAAAGTTTTTTCTCATAAGCTAGATTTGGATAGAGTTTTCTTACTCATTCCCTAACCAACATATGTTATGTCTATGGCATAGATCATTTCTTCACTATCAAATATTAAGTTCATCATCGCTTTTTCATAGTCTACTTCAGTTTTAACTTTTTGATTCTTTCGAGTTTCTATATAAGTATCTAATAACTGCATATCACTACCAATAACTTCTCCTTGTTTAGCTCGTTCTATTATGTCTCTCAATCCAAGATCTTCTCTCACTGTCCATATTATCCAGATTCGCTCTGTAGCTTCTTCTTCTTCAAAAACTCCTTCTCTGGTGCTAACTTCTTTGCCCGATGTCAAATGAGCTACACCATTATTTACACTTGGAGTAGGAAAGAGAACGCTGTAGATATTGCTATTTTCTTGTTCTTGAGCCTTTATTGACTGATTAAAGACATATAGGTAGCCGCTTTCTTTACTGACAAAATGGAGCGTTATACCATCACCTTTGTTGGCATAAGTTTGTCCAGTGATACTAGTTAATCTGATTGCCTTACCTTTTGGCTGTTGTCTGTTATCATAGCGTTGTAACATTGCCCAATAGTTCAGACTATGAAGCTTTTTTACCTTTTGAACTTCTATACTTTTTATCGCTTGTTGGCTATAGTGTTGACTAATGTTGCTAATAATATTGACTACAAATAGTAGTAGTAAAACAGCTACTATTGTAAGCAGTGATGCACGATAAATAGCTTTCTGTTCTATCTTCTTTTTTATAGCTTTAACTGTAGTGTGTTGTAGCAGTTGTTTACTAAATAGAGATCTTTTATTGGGAAGGCTTAAGTTATTAAAAAGCTCAACAGGTGGTTCACCAAGAAAATCATTCTGCTCAGCTTGTTCATTTGCAGCTATCAAAGCTTCAATTTCTTTGCGCAGATCATCATCACCAAAACAAGCCCTATCAAGAAAAGCTTTTCTCTCACTGGCTTTTAGATCCAATGCTGCTTCAACCAACTTATCAACTTTTTGCCAGCGTGTAGACACTTTATTTTCCTCCTAGCTCGTGTAGCAGCCATCCTCTTGCTCTTCCCCATTCTCGTTTAACTGTAATCTCACTAACTTGTAAGACTGCAGCTATCTCTTCCATAGTCATACCGCCAAAGAAACGCATTTCAACTATCTGGCTTTTTCTAGGGTCGAAGGTAGAGAGTCTAGACAGTGCTTCATCAAGCTCTATTAGGTCTAAATTTTTTTCTGATGGCAGAAAGTTAATATCTTCTAGCTGTACTTTTCGTTTGTGTTTACGAAAATGATCTATCAGTAGCCGACGCATTATAGTTGCACAATGTGCAATAAAGTGTGTACGCCCTTCCCAATTAATACTTTCTGAATTGACGAGCTTCATGTAGACTTCGTTGACAACAGCCGTAGGCTGCAATGTGTGTCCTGGAGACTGCCAGGCCATCTGTTTCCTGGCGACTTGGTGCAATTCGTCATAGACCATAGGAACTAAAAGGTTTAATGCTGCAGCGTCCCCATTACGCCATCTATGTAGCAGTTGAGTAACATCTCTCACTTCCATACTCTTGCTCCTTATAGTGTATTAGCTTACACCTATGAATCGAATAACCACTCTCAAAAGTATCACCTAAGAAGAACTTTTTCCCCTGTAGGTTTTTAAGAAGACTGTTATTACTCAATCTTAAAAGAGCCTGTTGGCAAGCCAAGCTTATGTGCAACTACAGCCACCAGTGCAGTAATACAGACGATTGCAGTAAAAGTCACTAGTGCTTTGAAAATCAAGACAAGCAGATATTGAAGCTTTATTTCACGAGAAGAGGTTGCAGCAGTATCAGAAAGACTTAATAAGCTTTCTTTGTTAGAAAGCTCATTATTGATCTGCTTTGCTTTGAAGTAGACAACTGTGTTAGCAATAGCATAAAAGCTATAGCCTACACTCATTATTAGCGGACATAGATAGACAGGTACTAGAGTGAATATTATTCCTGTTCCTTGACTCAAAAGAGATGTTAAGGTTGCGTTATGACTCCAATAAAACCACCACAGAAGAAGTTGGGTCATTGCTATAGTCATCAATGCCAAAGCGATCTCATAAAATAGCAGACTTGAGACAATAGCAGAGATACGTTTAGATAGTACCGTTGAGTGATATAAAGCTCTATTCTTACTTTCACCCTCTAGAGTAGTTATTGGAACATGGAGAATATATTTTGCATAAGGTTGTAAACTAAAGAAGTTGAGTTTAGTGAGGCTTTTTAAGCCGCTAGTGATCGATGTTGAGCTTATTGCACCTATTTTTTTGATCAAAGAAACAAGTAGTGGCTTAATCTGAAAACTTCTATCATTTAGTAGCCTGTTGACTGCTATTGAACAGAATGCGTTATTGAAGCTATTTGCAAATAATATTGTTGGTAGATAGAGAAATATCGACCAATGACTCAACATCAGTAGAAAGATGTTTGCAGCAATCATTGGGCTGTAGATAAGTGTTGCAACAGCAAGCAGTTTTAGTCGATTTTCACGATAGATCACATCTGCCAGATTTAGAAGTGGTTTATCTCCTTCAACTGCTAAACGTAGTGCTATTGCAAAAGAGGTTGCAGTAGCGGGCCGTTCTGCAGTTTTTTTTGATAGTGCAGACATAATCAGTTCAGCCAGATCTGTTGGAATACTTTGGCATCTCTCTTTTATCGGTGGAGGTTGAGATTCAACTT
>JAEUQL010000479.1 GCA_016789295.1 Blastocatellia bacterium
GTCTCCCCGCTCGATAACCTGCTTCGGTCTAGAGCATGAACACAACCCACAGTAGTAGCTTCTTCTCCCGTTCCAAGCCACGCTTTTGAGATAACACCTAACTTTACCCATCTTTTCAAAGCTATATCGTGTAGCCTATTGCGCAGTAGCCCTTCATAAAGTCCCAATAGAACTGTCTTGTCAAGTTTTTTTATGATAGATGCTCGCTCTGGGTTCTTTTTTATCAGATTCTTGTACTCTGCCATTACTTGCTTGTCAGCAGACCAATTCTGATACTCTGGCGGATCGTAAGCTGGATAGCGTTTCATAGGTGTGTCTTCTGCCTTTCTTTTTTGTGGAACCCATTCTTTATCTCTTCTTACTGGCTTTTGTCAATACTTTATAAGTTTTTGCATCACCAACCTTAAACTGTAAAGACTACTCGCAAGCTTCAGCAGAATAAAAAGCTAATTCTTACTAATAAGCTTCAAGTAATGTTTGTATCATAAACGTCTCAAAAATGTCTCAATCATCCAGCTACTGAGACAATAGTGAGACAAACCTGTCTCACTCCATAGAACCTATTAGGAACCACATATTAAAGAGCAGGAAACTTAAGTCTATTATTTTAATGAAGTTACACAATTATTTGGATTTTTGGCACTGCTATTGCCTTTAACTAAGTCGCACGCTAAAAAAATCAGAGAAGACAACTATGATAAAAAAAGAGCCATTAATTGCCCCAGGTTTTACCAAAATCACTATCCTCACCAACTTTTTCAAAAGTTTGGCTGATATAAAAACTGTTTGGATAGCGCTGATATTTGTCTACCTCTATTTTGCACTACTTCCTGTGGATATCGATTCACAAGCAGTGGTTGCTTACTCAGGTCTTGCAGTAATGCTAGCAATAAGAATGTTTACCTGCAAAAGATCAGGAATAACAAAAAATCTCTTTCTGCTCATCTCAGGATTCCTCAGCTTGAGATACTTTTTCTGGCGTACTACACACACGCTTGAGTTCTATGAAATTGTCAGTTTTACATCAGCAGTACTGCTCTACTTGGCAGAAGTGTATGGCATATGTATCCACATAGTTAGTATGTTTGTGAATGCAAGTCCCCTCTACAGAAAACCGATACCACTATCACCAGACCCAGAATTATGGCCTTCTGTAGATGTGATGATACCTAGCTACAACGAAGATCCAAACCTTCTAGAAGTCACGATTCTAGCAGCACTTAGAATAAGATATCCAAAAAACAAATTGAAAGTATATTTACTAGATGATGGAGGAACAGTTCAAAAACGCAATGACAAAAATCCAGAAAAAGCTGAAGCAGCATTAGAAAGACACATAACACTAAAATCAATGTGTGAGAAGTTAGGTGCTATCTACTTGACTAGAGAAAAAAATCTTCATGCAAAAGCAGGAAATGTAAACTCAGCATTACAAAGCACCAACGGAGATCTAGTCTTAATTCTTGATGCTGATCACGTACCAACAGTGGATATATTGGAAAAAACAGTTGGATGGTTTGAAGTAGATGAAAAGCTATTTTTGATGCAAACCCCTCATTTCTTCATTAATCCAGATCCAGTAGAAAGAAACCTAAATACATTTCAGAACATGCCCAGTGAAAATGAAATGTTCTACAGGGTGATACAGAGAGGACTGGATTTTTGGGGAGCTTCTTTCTTTTGTGGCTCTGCAGCAATTCTGAGGCGTAAATATCTGATGGAAATAGGTGGAATAAGCGGTGACAGTATAACAGAAGATGCTGAAACTGCTTTGGAGCTTCACAGTCGAGGTTACCACAGTGCATACATAGGCTACCCACTAATAGCAGGTCTACAACCAGAGACATATAGCGGATTTGTTGTGCAGAGAACACGATGGGCACAAGGAATGGTACAGATCTTTCTACTAAAAAATCCTCTTTTTAAGAAAGGTCTCTCTTTTGCACAAAGGATAGGCTACTTTAATAGTTCTTTCTTCTGGTTTTTTTCTTACTCAAGAATGATTTTTATGTTAGCTCCTGCAGCATACTTGATCTTCGGCTTACAGATATACAGAACAAATTTCAAACAATTTGTTAGCTATGCTGTTCCACACCTCCTAGCTTCGCTGCTAACTCAGAACTATCTGTTTAGTAAAGTGAGATGGATACTTGTGTCAGAACTTTATGAATTGATGCAGTCTGTATTCTCTTTGCCAGGAATAATCAAGGTATTTCTAAATCCCAGAGCACCATCTTTTGCAGTTACTCCAAAAGGTGAACAACTCGACGAAGATTTCATATCTCCACTATATTCAAGGTTTTACCTACTGTTCTTTCTCAACTTTGTATGCCTATTTGCTGGAACTTTGAGACTTTATTACTATCCAGAATTTACTAGTGCAACTGCTATAACAATGTCTTGGTCACTTTTTAATCTGATTTTGGCTGTTGCTTCATTTGGTGTTCTACGTGAAAAGAAACAACGAAGAAGCAACCCAAGAATGAATGTAGACATAAAAGCAAGTATAGAGATAGGAAAAGAGACATTTCCATGCCAAATTAGAGACGTTTCAGTCGATGGTGCAAGAGTAGTTTTCACATCTATTGAACCCGACGATATACCAAAGTTTGCTCAAGCTTTACTCAAAGTTTCTCTTGCTTCAACTAATGAACTCTGTGCTGTGGATTTTGAACTTTGCCACAGACGTGTTATTGATGGTCAACTCAGTATAGGAATTCAGTACATACCAAAAACAGCAACAACAAAAGCACAAGTAGTTGAGCTTATGTATGGACAAAGTGAAAGATGGGATAATTTCCTGTCAGATCGCTCTTATGAAGCAACTGTTTTTCAATCACTCGGCTTCATTCTAAGGTCAAGCTTCCTTGCCATGCGAGAGCATACAGAAATCCTTACCAACTACATGATAGGCTACTACTACAAAGCCAGAGAGAATTTTGCTACAGCATCAAATAATAAATCTCAACACTTGATAGAAGAAACTACC
Organism: Blastocatellia bacterium; assembly: GCA_016789295.1. Lineage (GTDB taxonomy): Bacteria > Acidobacteriota > Blastocatellia > Chloracidobacteriales > JADJPF01 > JAEUQL01. Next base: position 2,990 of record JAEUQL010000479.1, read on the forward strand.
GCCTCAAACATTTTGACACAGTCTGAAGTAATAGAAAAACTACCAAACTATGCCATTGCTGGCAATACTGTTTCTAACAAGATTTAGAAAAAAGAATAGGATCAAGTTATGCACTATACTTTGAAGAAGATTCTGCCCCTACTACTGATCTGTTACCTTACAGTACCTTCTCTTGCACAAGAGATGAACCTTGCAGTCAACGCAAAGCTTCAAGATAGCCCAAGTTCTAAGCTTGTAGCTGATGGAATTTATCAACAAGAGTATTCAATAAACAAATTTATGCTTCGTAACGAACAGCTATATTTGCGTAATGCTAGCAGTGAATATGAGCTTACTATCCCAGTAAGTGAAAGGATGAATATAACAGAAGCTACACTTCATCTTGAATACACAAACTCTATAGCTCTACTTCAAAACAGATCTATGCTGCGAGTAAGTTTTGATGATGTAGTTATCTTCACAACAGCACTTAGCCCAACTCAATCCATTTCATCAAAAGATATATCCATTCCACTAAAATTACTTAAACCGGGCTATAG
>JAEUQL010000047.1 GCA_016789295.1 Blastocatellia bacterium
AATGCTTTTGGTTCCTAACCTCCATACAGATTCAGACAAATAACAAAATCAATGAACAAGTTAGGAGTCTTTCAAAAATACAACTGGAAATATATCCTGATATTGATAATGGCTTTGGCTATTGTTGGAGTGAACCTAGTGGGAAGCTACAACTATAGCTCACACGTGAAACTTGGCTATAAAGTAAGTCAGGAAAAAGATAGTGTAATAGTTGTTAGCTTAGACAACAATTCTTCTACAGAAAAAGCTGAACTTAAACTAGGAGATAGGGTTGTTGCAATAAATGATGTTACCATTAAGAGTTTATCTGACCACGAAAATGCTACCAGAGAACTGACAAGTAGTTCTGTAATAAAATTGACAATTAAAAGAGATATTGAAAGTGATAGTAAAACTTTAAATATTTTTCTATCTGCAGAAAGAGTTATAAATCTTTCAAAATTGATTTTGGGTGTTTTTCTAGTTTTTATTTACTTTATTGTGGGTATATTCTGTTACTGGGTTAACCCTTCTGATAACCGTACAAAGCTATCACTTGTCTTTCTACTTCTTACTGCAGGATATAATTCTGAACTTGTTGATTATACAAATGGTAGTACTTTTTCTGACCAATCCATATCTATCTTAAACATACTACTAAAATCACTGGCTTTTGGTCTGTTGGGACTTCTGCCGCTATATATTCCGGAAAAGAAACAGATATTAGGTAAGTATGGTTGGTTAGGATTATTAATATTTTCTCCAGCTTTGGTTCTTGCTGTTATTTCATTAGCAATCTACAAAAACAGAGTTATAACCGGCTCTATAAGCCAAATAGGACTACTTGATGGAATAGATATAAATCTCATTCATGGACTTTTTATTTATGAACCACTTGTCCTACTCCACACTTACAAAAATGCAAAAAACGCCACTGTTAGACGACAAGCTAAGACCATGCTCTATGGAGTTACTTTGTGGGCTGTTGCAAACACTATCTCTATCTTTGCGAGTCATAACATACCAAACAGCCCTCTTTCAGATCCATTCTGTTTGCGTGTAGCAGATGTGTTGCTACCTGTAACTATTCTGTTTACAGTTTATAAACATAGACTCTTTGACATAGATGTACTAATAAGAAAGAGTCTTATCTACACTTTTGTAAGCACAGCCCTGATTCTACTCTACTTTATAGTTACCATAGTGACTACTCAGATCTTGGTTACACTATTTTCTTATCAAGATAACGTACTAACAGTAGCCTTCTCAACTATGATGGTTGGTGTAGGTTTTAACAGTATTAGACACTACTCTCAACGGTTGGTTGACAGGCTATTTTTTAGAGACAAGTATAACTACATAGAACTTTTAAATCAGCTTTTAGTTGAGTTAGTAGGAGTTTTGGATCTTGATCGTGTTACAGAGAGACTGGGAAAAAAGCTTTTTTATGGTATGAAACTGAAGAGGTTAGCTATTTTAATCCCAGATGAACCACAAGTGAGGTATGCAATACGCACTGTGCAGGGAAGCCTATCTCCTGACATTCTAGATTCAAGTTTGGTTCTACCATCAGATGGCACTATAATTCCTTGGATAAACACTAACAGAGCGATTTTGCGCTCTAAAGCCTTTAGTTCAATGGATCTCTCACCAGAAGAGACACGTATAATCAAATCTTTTGGAGCTGAGCTTCTTGTTCCTGTAGTAATGCGCCGTCTCGTTGCAGTGATAGTACTTGGTCAAAAGCAGTCAGAAGCAGCTTATGATGAAGACGATCTAAACTTTCTTTCAACAGTCTCCAATCAAGTAGCAATTATTATGGAAAATGCAAGGCTATTTGAACTTGCCACATATGATGGTCTAACAGAACTTATGAGAAGAACAGCTTTTGAAGGAGTGTTTGAAGACGAGTTGAGAAGGTGTCGTAGGTATAATCATCCGCTCTCAATACTTATGATAGACATAGACCACTTTAAGAGAGTGAATGACAAGTATGGACACCAGATTGGTGATCTAGTACTCAAAAAAGTGGCTAAATGTCTCAAAGAGCAGCTACGTTCCACAGATACCCCAAGCCGTTATGGTGGAGAAGAATTCTGTGTATTGTTAGCAGAAACTAACCTGGAAGCTGCACTAAAGGTAGCCGAAAACTTGAGAAAGAAGATATCTTCAATGGTTGCATTGTTTGTAGAAGGTGAAGAGATTAAAGTGACTGTGAGTATAGGGATTTATAGTGGTAATGGTGAGAATTTACCAGAGATGGGTGATATATATTCTTTAGCAGATAAAGCTCTATATGAAGCAAAAACGAGCGGACGTAACTGTATACGTACAGCGACCGCTCTTCAAAAAGCTTCCTAACTATGCATCTGTTCTGATTGAGTTTCTTGCTTGCTCAAAAAGTGGCTATCTCCACAGTGATACCTCAAAATTGCTTCACGGGCAATGTCCCCAAAATGTTTTAAGTTCTGGTCATTACCAATAAATAACCATTGTACACCAACACCTTCTAAAATTGCTCTAGTCACAATAGAGGCTTCATCAGCATCTACACTTCTAAAAAGACCTTTGCGCACTCCATTTTCTAAGATCTTTTTATGCGACTGGTGACAGGCAACATAAAAATTTCGATTTATTCTTGCGTACTCATCTTTGCGACTTCCTTGTCCAAGACAATCTAAGTATATCCTTAAAAAAGCACGATGTAGCTTTGCAGAATCAAATACTTGTTCTATCAACCGATCAAGCTGTACTAGCGGGTCATCACTGCTGTTGACAGCATTCTCAAATCTCTGTGCAACTAACTGAGTCAGCCATTCAAAAAGCGCGAGAAATACTTCTTCTTTAGTTTCAAAGTAGTAGAGAACAGCCCCTTTTGAGAGGTTGGCCTGTTTTGCAATATCTTCAATCCTTACTTTTGAATAGTCCTTCTTTATAAATACCCGATGCGCAGCCGAAACTATCTGTTGACGTCTTGCAGCTTCATTCTCAGGTGATACTGTTCGCGCCATATTAGAACTCCAAATCAATAGCCTGAAGGCGAAACTAATATACACGCTTAATTCTGCATTGGCAATGGGTAAGAAGGATTCTTTGTCTAGCGAGTCAATTTCTCAATAAGAGTTTGTGCATCAAAATTTGTGATGCAGTACTACTAGAAATGTTAACTAGCTCTTTCTTGAATCTTCTTCACAATTTTTACTATAGCTCGTCTTGGCAGAAACCTTACCGACTGTGCAAGTATCTTGTTGGCACTACCTGGAATAACAATAGCTTTACCTTTCATCATTCCATCATAGCCTATCTCTGCTACAGTACGTGATGACATAATCTTTTTTCCTTGAACAAGCTTTGAGTCTTCCATCTGTGCTCTTGCTTGAAAGCCAGATTCTGTAGGACCTGGACAGAGTGCTGTTACAGTAACACCAAATTCTGACAGCTCTTCCGCTAAAGCTTCAGAAAGAGAGAGTACATATGCTTTTGTAGCATAGTAGACAGCCATCAAAGGGCCTGGTTGAAAAGCGGCTGTAGAGGCAACATTCATTACTTTTCCTGCCTTTCTTTTTATCATATTTGGTAGAAAAAGTTTTGTTAGATGAGTCAAAGAGACAATGTTAAGTTGAAGCATACTAAGCTCATCATTTACATCGGTTTCGTGAAAACCTCCAAATAGCCCATATCCAGCATTGTTGATAAGAATTTCTGGGATGATTGCCTGTTTGGAAAGCTCATCAAAGAGTTTTTGTGGAGCAGCAGGATCAACCAAATCAAGGGCAACAACTTTTGTTAACACACCATACTTTTTTGATATATCTTTGGCTAACTCTTCAAGTTTTTCTTCATTCCTAGCAGTAACTACTACATTATTCTTATCTGAAGCAGCAACTTCTGCTAACTCTTTGCCTATTCCACTAGATGCACCTGTAATTAAAGCCCATTTGGACATAGTTGACCTCCATACTGTCTATACTTTTTTGGTAAATCCATCTATCAAAGCCTTTAAGCCATATTCAAGCTCTTGTTCAAATTCTATTCTGAAGACTTGCATTGCAGGGTCTTCAAGCACTTTGGCTACAACTGTAGATGTATTTGACATCTGATGCAGCCCTGTAATCAAAGCTCTTATATGTAAGAGCAGTCTAGTTCCTTCTCCAAGACTCAAAGAGGGAAGGCGTTGTTCAAGCCGTTTGCCTGTAGCAGTTACTTTTTCAAGTAGCCCCCACTTAAACTTTGCTGCGGTTTCGTAGTCGATGTTGTGTTCTAATACACTCTCTAAAAGAGAAAGTAAGGTTAAGAAAAGCTTTCTGTTTTTGAGAGAATCTACTAAAGTTGTTGATAGAGACTGCATCGGTATATCTGCATCCAATTTATCTAAGCGCAAGTCTATATCTGTAAACCAATCCTGTAGCATCTCTTCAAGTAGTGCTAGATAGAGCTTCTCCTTTGTTTCGAAATAGAGAAATAGTGTACCCTTTGCAAGCCCTACTCGTTCTGCTACGGCTGCTATGGTGAATTCTGTAAATGCTCTCTCTTCAAGCAGATCTCTGGCAGCTAATAGAATGGTTCTACGCCGATGCTGCTTCTCTTCATCTCTCCTTGCTCTCTGCTTGACTACCATAAACGGAACCTTTTGTGGGATTTTAATGACTGACGGTCAATTATTAGCTGACCATTAGTCAGTTGTCAAATAAAACTTTTCGAATATTTTTACAGGAGGCTTGAAAATGCTTATAATGCTTGCTTTCTCAATTACCAAAAAGAGGTTTTTTGATCCATATAGGAGTTTGGCACTGTTATTTATCACTCTTGGGCAGAAGACCTGGGCCAAAGGTTTGGACGAGGATGAATACCACTGTTGGTTGCTAAACGGAAAACAATAAAGAGTTAAGCCAGTAGTTTCAAAACTGTGGTTTGCTACAATTTGAAATATGAACTTGTTGGTAGTGCAGTACTTCAATTACGATAAATCCAAAGAGTAGATATATGAAAAAAGCATACAAATTAAAAGTAGCTGATGCAGTAAGCAAGACGCTCGATATTTGCAGAGAGTTCTACAATGCAGCAAGAGAGACGCGATGCCTACAAGCTACAAAATCTATCTCTTATCAAGATCAAGCTCAACAACTACCAGCAATCAAAAAAAGTAGAGCTATTGAAAGGCGAACCTTCTCAACAGAGAGTTCCTTTCGATATCAGGCGTGTTGTTTCAACGTCGATCTAAGCAGTCCCCTTTTTTCAAAACGGGGAGGATATCAATAATGTTATAGAGAGTTGACAAACCAACCACCTAAAGGTTGGCTAATGTTAAATGGTTAATATACGTCTAATCTCATCTACCCAAGAGTCAGCGATTGAAGGTCTTTGCCACCTACTTATAGATGTAGTTAATGGTGGTGCATCCGTTGGATTCCTTGCACCACTTTCAACGAAAACAGCTCTAAATTACTGGCAAGATCTCTTCTCCAAACAATTAAACAATGGACTTCTACTGTGGATAGCAGAACTCGAAGGCAAGATTATTGGTTCTGTTCAACTTCAACTTTGTAATAAAGAGAATGCTCGTCACCGGGCAGAGATCCAAAAACTCTTTGTACTAAGCAACCATCGAGGGAAAGGAGTATCTTCAAAGCTGATGCAGGCAGCAGAATCATTTGCCTACTCAAACGGTCGTACTCTACTTGTGCTCGATACAGAATCTGGATCAGTAGCAGAGTCGATCTACAAACATCTTGGATGGCAGAAAGTAGGTGAAATACCAGATTATGCAGCAAGTCCAGATGGCAAACTACATGCAACATCCTACTTTTTTAAATGTAAACCATTGTGAATAACTCAAATCAATAATTACTAACTACTCTTTAAGTGACGGGATATTTATGAAATTTATACGTGGAAAAGAGTTTACCGCAGAACGAGCTTGGGGTGCCCTTGATGTTACAAATATGGATGGTATTACTGTCCGCATTCATTGGACAGATGCGCCTTACAAATGGCATACAAATGATGGTGAAGAGGTATTCGTAGTGCTTGATGGCATTGTAGAAATGCACTACAGAGAAAATGGTACGGAACAGGTCATAGTTTTAGAAGCTGGAGATCTATTCTTTGCAGAAGTTGGGTGTGAACACGTAGCACATCCTCGCGGAGAAGCTCGCATACTCGTTGTTGAAAAAGAAGGTAGTGTTTAGCTTATACCTTCTCTTTTATCTCTCTTGCTGCACTCTTTCACATATTAATAAGTTAGCCGGTTATTTAATGACTAACTTAAGTTACTGTTAGATAAACTTGTTGCAAAGCCTCTGAGACTATGGCCTCTGCTTTTGCCTTCTTAACTCCTGCAACCGTAGCCTTTAGAATAAGCTCTTTGATAGTCAAAGGTCGTTTTGCTTCAAAAAGTAGCAGGTAGTCGCTCTTTTCAATATTTACCAGTGTTATACCAGAACCACCAGGCAGAAAGAGCAGATATGCCTTCTTTTTTGTATCAACAGCAGGGAGGTTGTCAAGTTTTGCTGCATCTTCGCAAAGAACCATTGCAGGCATCAAGCTTACTTCAAAAAGGTATTGCTCAACAGCCTGTACAACTTTTATAAGATTGCTTTGAAAACTTCCTACAGCAACACCTGCAGCAAGCTGCACACGTGCAAACTCGCTTATAGTCTTTGGCAGCTCTGACTCCTTTGGAGCCGATGTAGCCAAACTCCTACGACACTTTGCCAATGTAGCTTCAAAGCGTATAACATCTGGTAGCTGCGGTGTCTTAAGCTCACCACTGCTATATTTTTCTGTAAGAAACTTTGCAAAAGCCAAACCCATAGAACTTCTCTCTTGGACGGCAGAGTGAAAGGCTTGGCTAGAAAAGAATAGATCCAAGGAAGCCAGTGAACGAGTCTCGGCTAAAGCAATGGTGGTTGAAACCTTAAATTCTTCAAAAAGTGCGCGTAGAGTACGTTTCTTTCTGAGTGGATCATATCTCCAAGCACGCTTGTCAACACCGAGTAACTGCTGACGTTCCTGATCGCTAAGATCTAGTTTTGAAAGCAGTTGATCTGGCTCTCTATAGACCTGTTCTACAAAAGCCTCATCAAAAAGCATTCTTACAACAAGTTTTTGAAGGGTGTGATAGCTCATCTGGCTCCTTCCAAAACTCTTATTTCTAGTGGAAAAAGCTCATTAAGCCTGACAAAATTCTCTATGCACTCTTCTGGGTTGTTTAGTTCACACTCATAAACTATAGCTTTGAGGTTTTTGGCTTTTGAAACAAGATGCTCAAGAATCTGCCAACACTCTTCTACTGGTTCGGGTGAGTGATTATCATCGATATATCTATACCCATCAACATCGGTCATAGAGCCGCCAGCAATATGTGCTTCCACAACACGGTCAAACGGAAAGTTATCAAATCCAGTAGTTGGAGTAAAACCTTTGCTATGCTGATATATAGCCAAGTGTGCACAATCAAGCAATATCCCACAATCGGCCTTATCAGCTACTAGAGAAAAATAGTCAAGAATGTGCATATCTCCAAGATAGAAGATAGCAGGAGGATTTTCTGGGAGGCAGAGCATACCAGACTTCTGCTGAATGATCTTGATGCTTTCAGCAGTCTCCAAAGCAGACTCTTTGCAAAGAATTGGTGGCATCAGCATCTGATGCCCACGCTCTCTTGAGCTAAAATGCCAACGTCCAGCATCACCACACAACCACCGTGCGTCTATCTCTCTGGCTAAGCTGGTAGTACTGTTAACCCAATGGTCATCAAGATCAATAAGTTCTTCGAGGTTAATATCTAAAAAGTGATAGGTTGTTGGTAAACCTGCAGCTACACAACGGCGAACATGTTCATCGAGTCCTCGATCAATATCTGTCCCGTACTCAAAAAAATGTAGCAGTGTTGGATAGTTCTCATGAAACCAACATGCATCTATACCTTTTGCAGAAGAGCCAAATTCACCAGAAATTCCTACACCAAGACGTGGAAGATCTGATACTCTCTTTTCAAAGCTAGTCATTGCTCAACTTTCCTAAAGTGGATTTTTCGTCTGAAAATATAGACTATGTTTTCTGCTGTCTCAAACCTTTTCCATCTGTTTAGAAACAGGAGCTACTCTGCTACTAAAGTTGAAGTTAGTCCAAAATGGTGGGCTGTAGTTGGTTCAAAAGATAGGGTATACAAATATTTTAAGGATGCGGCTTGGCAAGATGAGTCTCTGTTTCTGTTTCAGTCTCCCCCATCTTTCTCACCTCAAAAGCGGTTTATACTGTTTGGAGAAATCTGGTTAAGTAACAGAGAAAAACTTCTCCAAAAACTCCCCAACAATCAACATCTGTCTGATCTTGAACTAGTTGCTTGGCTTTGGGAAATGGAAGAGTTTGAAACACTGCAAGGTCTTCAAGGAATGTTTGCATTTTGTGTTTGGGATGCTAAAAACAAGAAGCTTCATCTTGTCAGAGATAAATCTGGTGCACAAACCCTCTACTACAACACATCTACTGATATAACTCTCATCGCGCCAAGACTCAGAACCGTTGCTAATTTGGTTCAGACTTACAGCAGACTCAAAATAGACACTATAGCCGTTAGAGATTTTCTATGTTCGGCCTTTGTTCCTGGTGAAAGAACTATGTGGGAAGATACCAGAGAACTCCGTCCAGCAACAGTTCTAACACTCCCAGAAAAGAAGAGGAAAGTCTACTGGGAGATTCAGGAAAGAGTCATTGAGAAAGAAAAGCCTCTAAAGTGGCACGCAGATAGACTTAGAAAGCTTCTCGAAGAGGTAGTTACTGAATATCTACCGCAAAAAGAGCCTGTTGGGATCTATCTTTCCGGAGGTTTGGATTCGAGTGCAGTTGTAGCTTTAGCAAAAAAACTTCATAACTGCCCTATCCACACTTTTTCAATACACTTTGGTAACGAAACACCTAACGAACTTCAATTTTCTAGTCTTGTTGCACAACATTGTAAAACAGAGCACAACATAATAGAGATCAAGCCAGAAGAATTGTGGGGGCTTCACGCCGAAACTTTATCTTATCTTGACGATCCTGTTGGCGATCCACTCACTGTTCCAAACCTGATTATGGGACGTGCAGCTAGAGAAGTGGTTCAAGTTATCTTGAACGGAGAAGGTGGAGATCCATGTTTTGGAGGCCCCAAAAATCAGCCGATGCTACTTGACCGAATCTACAACCAGAACAGAAAAGAGTTAGTAGAAAACTATCTTGCATCGTTTCAGAAGTGCTTTACAGACCTACCAAAACTGTTCAAGACAGAATTTTGGCGAGAAATTCAAGCTTCCCCATACGTTTTTGAAAAGGATCTACATAGCGATATAAGTTTTCTCAACCGACTAATGTTTATAAATACAAAGTTTAAAGGGGCAGACCATATTCTGACAAAAGTTAGTAACTTAACTCGTGCATCTGGTATTGAAGGTCGCTCACCATTGTTTGACCAACGCATAGTCGATCTTAGTCTTGAAATTCCTCCTATCTACAAACTAAATGGGGCAGAAGAGAAAGCAGTACTCAAAGAGGCTGTACGCGATATTCTTCCAGAAATTATCATCAACAGGCCAAAAAGTGGAATGATGGTTCCTGTTCAACTGTTTTTTCGCAAGTACTGGCAGGCAGAAACTAGAGCCGTTCTACACAAAAATGCAAAGATCTTTGACTATCTAAACTACCAGATAGTCAAAGAATGGATAAACTATCAAGGTGACACGTGGGGAAGGTATGGTGTAAAACTCTGGTTACTTGTAACGCTTGAATTGTGGCTACAAGTTAATAAAGCACCTTGAGAAAGATCCCTCATTATTGTACAGGTTGATGCTGGTGCGCATGATAAGAGCTACGAACTAGCGGCCCAGACTCAACATATTTGAATCCCATGTCAAGCCCTATCTGTTTGAGAGTAGTAAACTCCTCTGGAGTGTAAAACTTCTCAACTGGAAGGTGTCTCATTGTCGGGCGCAAGTATTGACCCAAAGTCAAAATGTCACAGTTAACAGAACGAAGATCTTGCATTGCAGCAATTAGCTCATCCCAACTTTCTCCAAGTCCACACATTATGCCTGACTTTGTAAGTACAGGGTAGTCTGCACAATAATAAGTAGCAGCACGTTCGAGTAGCTCTAAAGTCTGTTTGTAGTTAGCATCTGGGCGAACTCTTCTGTAGAGCCTTGAGACAGTTTCGGTGTTATGGTTAAGGACATCTGGGTAGGCATTCATAACAGAGTCTAAAGCTTGCCAATTCCCACAAAAGTCCGGAATAAGTACCTCAACTTTGCAACTTGGATTGAGTTTTCTTACCCAGTAAATGGTCTCTACAAACTGATGTGCACCACCATCTGGAAGATCATCTCGGTTTACTGCAGTGATTACAGCGTGTCTGAGGCCAAGTTTTTTGACAGCTTCACCCACGTGACGGGGTTCTTCAGGGTCTACCAGTTGTGGTTTACCTTTGGAGACAGCACAAAAACCACAGTGCCTGGTGCATATGTCACCAAGTATCATAAAAGTAGCTGTCTTGTTGCTAAAGCATTCAAAAATATTTGGGCATCGTGCTTCTTGACAGACTGTGTGCAGGCTGAGATCTTCAACCATGTTACGAACAGTCTGAAAGTTCTCATCTGCTGTTATCTTTACCTTGATCCAAGGTGGTTTTGGGCCTACTGGAGCACTACGGCTTGTAAAGCCATTCTGTGTAACTAATGGTAATGATTTTTTCTTCACTTCACTCATAAGATTTAAACAGATAAATTATAGATTGGTCAGATGGTAGCGCAAAAAAGAGAATATAAACAAATGAGATTGGAGTTTAAGTAGCGGAAATATAAATTTCCTAACTAGATCAAATTCTTAATTTGACCTTTTAAGTAACCTTCTATAAACTAACGCTCATACCCCAGAATAAAAGAGGAAAAATATGAGTAAAGAATTATCAGAGTCTTCTCTCGTATCTCCATGGCCTGGTATTTGTGTTAACACCAAAGGTCTTACTCCAACATTCTTAGACCTCTCTTCCAGTCGTGCAATGATCGGTATGATGAAAGTTGAATGTCATATCCCTAAGATAGAGATAGTAGAGTATGAACTGGATGGAACTAAAAGAGGGGTCATTTACGAAAACAGTGACGCTTCTGGTATCTTTAGGCTTGAAATAAGTAGAAAAAACCCTTCAACTACAAATAAGATTACAGAAAGTACGCAAAAGCCTTCTAAACTGACAGTTCAAAGCCGTATGCTCAGTTTTAGCTATACTGCTGACCTTGAGCAGATGTATGACACTTCTCTCTCAAAAGATATGTCTGTACTAACAGCCCGGTTCTATTTCACTGAAGGAGAACTGGCCACATACAAACTTCTAGCAGACCCTACAAACCCAACTCAACTTCAAGATGCACAGTTTGTAGCAGGAGGTAAAGTTATTCAAGGTTATGCCCCTGTTTCTGATGGAGTTGGAGTAAAAATAGAGTTGCTTGAAGGAGACTCTGGGATACTATTTGCAGGAGATGACAAAGCGGCTGAGTTCTTTCCAGAATACTTCTATCAGATTACTCTTGATAATATTTGTGGTGGCAGTATCAGTAATGACTTTATGTTGATGTATGATAGGCTTATTCTTCTCAATGGAGCAATGGAAAAGATTATTCCTGCAATTCCTCCACCCTCTAAACCTATTCCTGAAAGCAGCAACGTATTTTGTGTTCCTGCAGTCTTCAGTAGAACAAAATCTTTCTAGATTCCTTCAAGTTCTTTTTCAAGAAGGGCATGGACAGTTTTGTATATCTTTTTACCATGCTCTTTTTCTCCTAAAAGGGAATATATCTGGGAAAGGCGAAACTGAGCAATTACATCTTTTTGTTTTAGTGACTTTTCACATCCTTTAATAATTGAAAGAACCTCTTGTTCTTTAGCTTCTTTACCTTCAAGAGTAAGTAATGTGAAAGCATATTCAACCTGTTCAAGCTTTCTTTTCATAGAGACATTCTGCTTATACCAATAAAAACTCTCTTTCAAAATATCCAATAAATGACTATCCAATTTTTTTCTGTATATCTCTTTGTAAAGACCTCTAGTCTTTCTCAAAAACTCCAGTGTGTGATTTGTTTCTGGAGGTATGACATAGCTAGTATCTTTATACATTTGCAAAAATGCCTGCATAGCAGATAAAGCAGAAGGATCATTTTTTCTTAAGTATCCAATAACAAGAAAGTAATGAAACTGCTCTATATCTTCACGAAACCATCTGTTTGCGGAATCTCTTTTTACACAATCACTAAGAATAGACACAGACCTATTGAGAAAAACTATCGCTTTGTCAAGCTGACCAGCTTCAAGTAACGACTCACCAAAATATCCATAGTTTCTCGCAAGTTTCCACTTAAGGTCTATATTCTGCTCATCATTCTTTGCGTGTTTTTCAAAAATCTCAAGAGCCTTACTAAGATGGAGACGGGATTCAGCATACTTACCTGTTTTAAACACTACTGCACCTTGCTGTAATAAACAGCCAGCCATATATCTTTCATATGAAGGATTTTTTGGTTCAGTAGCAACAGATTCTCTAACTATATCTATCATCTTCTGATTGTAAATAATAGCTTTTTCAAAAAACTTTACAGCAAAATCCTCATCTATCTCTTGGTATAACTCTCCTAGCTTTGCCATAAACTCAGCTATCCTCGTGTATACTGTACAAGCTTGCTGTTTCAGTTTGAGATTCTTTGGATCTTTAGAAAGAGCTTCTTTTTTTATTTCAAGATTTCTCTTGAACATTTTAGAAGCACCTACCCAATTTTCGCGACTTTCGCGTATATCACCAATCTTTGTATAACTACTACCCAACAGATCTATTTTTGCTAGCTTCTGGCGAATGCTCATTGAGTCAGTGTAGTAATTCATAGCTTGTTGAAACTCTCCAGCTTGTTCATACATCTCTCCAAGTAAGTCATATGTAGAAGCAAGTTCAAGCAAAGCTCGTTCATCACTAGGATTATTTGCTGCTGCTTGTTTCAGCATCTCCAGAGACTTTTCATAGCTTTTTAATGCACCCTGAGAATCACCAGAGCTTGATGATCTTGGTCTACCTAAAGATTTTCCTATCTCTCGCAATATTTTAGCTTTGTCTATAAGACTATTGTGACCCTTCTCTGGATAACCCATAGTTTCCAGTTTTTGCATAGCAATGGTTTTCGTAGTTTCTGGACCAGAAATATGAACCAATTCATTATCTATATCCACCTCTACGTTTTCTATTCCT
>JAEUQL010000480.1 GCA_016789295.1 Blastocatellia bacterium
ATTAAGGGAGTCTGGTCCGCATGATGTGGAAGTGCTGGGATAGTACTGTTGAAAAAATGAGAATTGGAGATTCTGATGCTAAAACAAGATACAGCAACCTGGATCGAGAAAGATAGAAAACAACTTTAGTAAACTATTTGATTTGTTAGAAACACCTACAACAGAGTATAGAAAAGAACTACAGGAATTTATGGCTATGATGAAAGACAAAGAAGAGAAGCAAGATAGAAAAAAGACAGAATTTACAGAAAATAGAGTCTCTATGGAATTTCCAGCAAGTACAGCTAGCTTAGTCTCATATTATCAAAAACAAAAAAACAGACTAATCTATGTTGAGCCAGCCAATGCATTTCAACTTGATCAGTTAGTCGAGTCTGAAAATGGTAGTTATCTGTTAGTACCATCGGATAGAGGTGATTTCTATTATGTCTTTCCTGCTGCAACTAAATTTGATAGTCCACAAAACTTTGCGCGTGTTTCTGCAGTTTATAATCGTGTAGGACAAGCTTCTACTGGTGAGGTCTGGATTCATAAGCCAGCACGTGTTGTCAAACACCAAGATAATCTTTGGGTACTTAACAAAAAAGGTGAACTGAGCCTTGGTAGAAAATGATAGCTGAATGGAGTGATTTTATGTCATCTAGATCAACTCGGCGGCTAAAGTGCTTCTGTTCTCTTCATAAAAAGTATTTTTCTGTAAATAGGAGTTCGATCTTATGCCCAGAAGGGAAACATCTTTTGGCCGAAAGCTTTCCTTCTCAAAACTGGTGGGTGCAATGCAGTAACTGTTGTTATAGTTGGCCTTTTGAAATTACACAAAAACAGACATTAGAGCAGTGTCCTGTTTGTTTGCACTTGTTTTCATCTCGCTATCTCTGCAAGAAATGCCGCTTAATTACTTTAATTACACCAGAGGTATTTTCTACATGCTTGGAATGTTCTACACCTCTATTAGAAACAGTGCAACAGCATTTTTGCACAAAAGTTGATTTGCAATTTGCTGCTGATAAAATGGTATGTCCGTTTTGTAAGGAGCTTATAGATTCTACAGCAAGTCTTCTATTAGAACAGTACTATCCAATTGATAGGAATCACCCTGTTCAACTACCAAACTCTCTACTATCTAATGAAAGTAGATCTGTAGAAGTAAGGAATGAAGTAAAAAGAAAAGGAAATGTATTAGCAGTAGTTGTTCTAGTAATATTATTAGTAGTTCCTATAGTTTCTTACACTTTGTATATTAATAAATATGGTTTTTCTGCACGTATTAATCAAGCTTTAGCTACAAATCATATATTTGAACCTGCTGGAGAGTCGGTTTTTGACATATATTATGCTGAAAAAAGATCTGCTGCAGATTCTCAAGAACTGAGAAGTGCAGCAGTAAAGATAGAAGCAAAGCTTGCACCTGAAGCAGCAAATAATATTGATAGATGGTACAAAGAAAGTGACCAATCAATCAACTGGAGGTATTTAGAGAAGGTACATGCTTTTTTATATGATATATCCTCTAAAAAACAAGAACTGCAAGCAATAAAGGACTACTGTAAAGGGCAGACTGCTTTTGAAAGCGGTGATTATGATCTAGCCATAACTTGTTATATTAATGCTCTCAAAAGTAGTGACAAAAAGATAAAAGCCTTGGCACAAAATGCTATAGGTAGAACATACCTTCAGAGTAATTGGCCTTATAATAATGAAGGACAAGCAATAGAAGCTTATAAACAAGCCAGTAGCATAGATCCAGATTTCTTGTGGGCACCATACAACCTTGCAAATTACTATATTCGTAAAAACGAATGGATAGAAACGTCAAAGTGGTTACTGAAAGCTTGGGAAATCTCTCCTAAAAGATCTTTTTTAGAAAAACGCATGAAGAATACTTTGACTAGACTAAAAAAGCTTTACACAAAAGAGAAAGACCCTGATAAAAAACTTATTCTTAAACAACAAATAGATGAACTTAGTAATAAGATAGAGCTTTAAGACTCACTCTTTCTATCTACTGACTTTTGGTGGTGGGCCATCTGGGATGTACGGTTTATAGACATGCCCTCTGGTTTTTTCATTAAACTCTGTTCTGATGGTTTCACGCAGCCTACTGTCTTCAAAAAGCTCTACCATACTTACAGCCAATGATTTTGCAGCGTGTAACATTCCTTTTTCCCCTATTGACATTCCTGCACAAGCTACAACAGGCCAGGAATGCCAAGGTACGCCTTCGGGTGCTGTAGTAACAGAGATGTGAAGTGTTGGGACATTCCAGCTTACATCACCCAAGTCGGTTGAAGCTCCTGGTGGATCTTCAATCGGTTCTTCAAGTGGTTGCAAAGTAGAATTCATGCCTTTGGGTTCTACTCCTACAGCTATCTGTATTTGACGTGCAAATTCTTGTTCTTCGGGTGAATAGTCGATATCTCCTAGCTTTTTCATATTTTCATAGAGCATTTTTGCTCCTGTCTGATTTACTAGCAGGTTGTAGGCACCGCCTTGGAGCGATAAAGAAGGCTCAACTTCAGCCATCAGAGCCGCCCCTGTTGCCAATTTACGTACACGTTCTAGAACTTCATTAACTCCTTTACCAGTCGAATCACGTATCCAAAGTTCTACCATTGCATAATCTGGTACAACGTTTGGTGCTTCACCGCCTTTGCGTATGACGTAGTGCATTCTTACCGACTGTTTGACGTGTTCGCGCATCAGGTTAACGCCATGAGTAAAAAGCTCAAGTGCATCAAGTGCACTTCTACCATTCCAAGGATCTCTTGATGCGTGAGCCGTTTTACCACGAAATTCAACATAGATATTGACAAGAGCCTTAGTACTTTGTGTATCTGCGCGGGTCATTTCACGTGGATGCCACGCCAAACAGACATCAACATCCTTAAAAAGACCAGCTCGAACCATATAAGCTTTTCCATCATATGCTTCTTCGGCTGGCGTGCCATAAAAACGGATAGTCCCTTTTAAGCTACCTATTGCTATCATATCTTTTATAGCTACTGCTGCACCCAAGCTAGCAGTACCGAACAGGTTGTGGCCACAGCCGTGGCCTGCTTGTCCTTGCAGAAAAGTTTCTTTAGTCGATGAGACTTTTTGTGATAGTCCTGGTAGAGCATCAAACTCTCCAACTATAGCAATTACAGGTTTACCTTCTCCATAAGAAGCAATAAACCCTGTTGGAAGTTCTGCTACACCTCTTTCTACTTTGAATCCTTGTTTTTCGGCATAATCTGCTAGCAATTTGGCAGAATTGGTCTCTTGCAAAGATGTTTCTGCAAAGCTCCAGATCTTTTTGCTAAGGCTGATAAGTTCTGTTTTCTGTTCTTGAATAGAGTTAACGGCTAGAGTCTTCTTTTCTTGTGCAAAAATTGTAGAAACAGAGAAAAATAGAGTAATTAAGAGTATTAGAATCTTCATTTTCATTACCTCGACTACCAGACTATTAAAAGTCCATCTTTACCTGCGCTAGCAAGTTTCCTTCCATCAGGACTAAATGCTACTGA
>JAEUQL010000481.1 GCA_016789295.1 Blastocatellia bacterium
AGCAAGATAGTTTTACTATTTGAAGACCACTTTCCCCAATTATTCACATAAGAGTGAATTGCTACAAGAGTATGCATCTGGCTTTTCGTGCCCGCCTTAGATGCAAGGTTGTTAACTTGGGTTGGTTTGTATTTTGAGGCTTAATTTATAAAGCTTACCGAAAAAACCGTCGGCAAGTAAAAATCCAACGAAGAGCTGTGCTTGAGAGCGACGAAAACTCGCTTGATTATGGCCGAAAGAGTAGAAAAATTTCAAGCCCTAAATTTAGAAACTTATCTCTTTTCATAATTACTTTAGCAATTTCATTTTTCTGGACATTATTTCTCTTATAATTCTGGTAGTGGCAAGATGGGTAGTGTAAAGCTACTACCAGAGTCTTTTTATCACTTGATACACACTTTCAAACAAAGGGCTTGTACCAAGAAACTCGCGATCAATTTTTACTGGGTGAAAAGAAGAGCCAGAATACCAAAGGACTGAAGATTAGAAACTCAACCGATCAAGTCTCTTGCAGAAGCTGTTATAAACTTCTGCAAGAGAGTTAATACTATTCATAGTCTTCATTTAGTGCTCTTAGAAAAGCAACTAACGGGCTTACATCGTCTGGGCTTAATGCAATAGCACCCAGTTCAGGAGCTGCATTACGCACCATATTTTTGCGTGCCAAGTCTCCAAATCTAGCATAAAACTTTACTATATCTTCAAGAGTTTCTTTACGTCCTGTGTGAAAATATGGAGCAGAATGTCCTAAGTCACGCAAGCCAGGAGTTTTAAATCTAGCTATAGTCTTTGGAAGCATTGAACCTTTTGAGCATGGAGGACGATCACATAGAAATTTTCTGAGCATTTTCTGTGGAGACGGGATGTCTGGATTGGCAAAAACATTCCATAGTCCTAGATCTGTACGTCCGGGAGTATCTTTTGATGGAATATCTTGAAAAGGCCCTTGAGCAGTTGGATGCTTCTCTGTAGGAGGCAGAAAAGCATTGTAGTCAGTCCTGCGAGTCTTTAAGTCAGGAATAAAGAGCTGCATAAATGCACCTTCGCCAAAAATTGTGTCGTACTCATCCTGCGTCTCTCCAGTGTTATGAAAGAGAAAATCTGTGAAATTTGGAGCACTATGGCAAGCAGCACAGTTTCCTATACCTCCTCTTGCAATCTGCTCTTGTGTAAGAGAAGTTGTTGGCTGAGCAAGGAATATCTTTAGTCCTTCCAACTCTAAAGAACCGAAAACAAAATCTTGGCTGTGTGTTTGAAAATTAGCATTAGCAGAAGTAACAAAAACTGGGGAAGGTAGGTTGTTTATCAACTGAAGCAGCCTACGGTTATAACTTGAATCTGTTTCACCTTGAGATGGTTTACGAGGTAAGCCATTCTTGTTCAAAAATAGATCGTAAGGTGAACCCTCAAACTCCCCACTTTCATCTTGAACAAAAAGTAGTGAGTCAACATAAGCAGCGACCAGCTTAGATATAGCTTTTAGAACTTGTCTATCGCTCGCTTTGTCAACATCGATGCGAAATTCTTCTGGTAATCTTAAATCTTCTAGAATATTTGGATCGATGCCTTTTAAGACTACTTTGTAAGCTCCTCCAAACTCTCTTGCTAATTCACCATTACCATCGTCACCACGTATAACATCAGCAATATGTTTGATGGCTATAGACTTTTCATTTGGTAGCCAACCAAAATTTCTTCCTGTAAAAGTACCTATAACTAGTTCTTCTGTGGTAGTAAATTCACCGTCAAAATGCAAAAAAAAGCTAGATTTTCTAGATAATGTAGAGTTAACCAAAGGTGGTGAATTACGCACTGTTCTAAGCTTGTTATCAGATCTTAGAGGCAAGAGAGTTCTACGAGCAAAGTCTGAATAACTGCGATTTCCTCCACCCGATTCCTCTTTTAGTTCATCAACTAAATGGCAAGTACGACAGTTGATTGACTGACCTGCAAAAATGCCTGGTAGAGGACTATTTGTGGTTTCTGTAATCTCCAGAATTGGGTCTCCAGTTTCTAAAACCTTGTTAACATCTCCATCAGAATTTGCAAAGAAAAACTGTGCAAATCGAGTTTCCAAAAATAATCTCTCACCAATAGCAACTTCTGGTGGATCTGACTCTTCTTGTGTGAAATTATCGGTTAACTGATATTCAATAGCCAACAAGCTATCTCTTCTGTAACTATCTGAACTACCTATGTCTGCTGATGAAAAGAAAATGACAGGTAATACACCTATAAACAGTAGTACACAGATAGATGCTTTCACTAAGCGTAAATCCATTTGCTCCTTCCTTCCCTAAATTGAGCAGTTTTTAGAAGTATTTTATATTTGAAAATGAAATCCATTTTCAAATATAAAATACTTCTTTACCTCAACAAAGTCAAGGTTGTCTAAAGAAACTCAGAATTCCGTTTCTGATAGCTCTGTTAGGCTGTCTTGACAGTGCAAAAGTGAAACCTTAACATTGATAACTTTATTTGCTATTAAAAGCCTTTTTTGGAAGTACTGAAGCCAATGAAAACCCTATATTTTGACTGTTTTTCAGGTGTAAGCGGCGATATGACAATAGGTGCTCTGATAGACTTGGGCGTCGATTTTGAGCAGCTTAAAAAAGAACTCCAGAAACTACACCTAAATGGTTACACTCTGTCTGCTGGAAAGGTTTCGCGTGCTCTAGTTTCGGGGACAAAGTTTGATGTAGACGTTGACAGTTCCAGTCATCCTGACACTGTAAGTCATCAGGAAAATTCACATAATCATCACTCTAATTCGCATGACCAGCACCACATCCATACTCATGAACACTCACACGAGCATTCTCATGACAGACATACTCACCATGAACAGCAGCATTCAGATAGCCATGACCATAGTTACCATCACCAGAGTCGTGGGCTGAAACAGATAAATGAGATAATAGAGGCTTCGCATCTATCAGATTGGGTTAAGCAGAAGTCAAAAGAGATATTCTATAGGCTGGCTGTTGCTGAAGGCCACGTACATGCAATCTCACCCTATGAAGTACATTTTCACGAAGTTGGAGCAGTAGACGCTATTGTGGATATTGTAGGGGCTTGTATTGGATTTGAGATGCTTGGCATAGAGCATTTCATCTCATCGCCTCTTCATGTTGGATATGGGTTTGTGAAGTGTGCACACGGCCGATACCCTGTCCCAGGCCCAGGGACTATGGAGTTGTTGAAAGGTGTTCCTATCTACTCCAAAGGCATAGAAGGTGAACTTGTAACCCCAACAGGAGCAGCAATTGTTACTACTCTTTGCTCAGAATATACTAGGCTTCCAGAATTTACATTGGAAGCAATAGGATATGGAGCGGGCAGCAGAGATATACCCGATTTTCCAAATATGCTTCGCTTGGTGACTGGCGAAATAAAAGATGAAAAAAAAAAGGTGCATCACCACTGAGTAGTGATGGCTATTTTGCCCTAGAAAAGATCTTTGTAATAGAAGCAAATATAGATGATATGAATCAACA
>JAEUQL010000482.1 GCA_016789295.1 Blastocatellia bacterium
GCAGTATATAATGCTGTTTCAAATAACCTGAAACTTCAGAGTTGGAATAGAGGGTTAGACGAAAAAATCTGCTGTTAGCACAACTTAACTCATCATCTAGATTTCCAAGCAGCCTTAGTGAAAGTATAGGGTTTCTAGTTTTTCTTGCCTCCTCCTTGGCTTTCTCAAGATCTGTATACCAGTAGAGTTTAGATTGATAGGCATATTTTTGTCGGCTGACTCTTTCTACAAGTTCCATAAGCTGCTTTTGAAAAGCTGTCGCAGAAGATAAATCTTGAAGTGAGTCTATCTTTTTAAACTCAGCAGCATAACTTGTAAATATTCTATCAATTGCATCTGCGCCCAAACTTCTCAGCTTTTCAACTGCTCGGTCTGCTTTGACCTTATCTCTTGAAAGTGACTCTTTCAATAATCTATCGATCAAGGAGAGATCTCCATTAAAACTATGCACAAAGCTGGCAAACGGAAAAAGTATAAAGATAATAATGGCTAGCAGACGCATTGCGACCTCCTGTGGTGAAGATACTCAAGAAAGTACCCAAGTTACTGCATGCCCTACCCAAAAAACCGTCAGAACAACCAATACTGTCCACATTACTGCGGTTTGTGGTAGGAACAGGACTAGAAGTAACGCAAAAACTGCCAGTAGCAGCAGCAAGCTAAGAGAAGTGGTGAAGTATTCGGCTCTCATTACTGGCCAATTATGCGTGAAAAGTAACACGCTGAAGAGCCACCGAAAGATCAAAAAATATATGAAAATAACGCTGACCAGCATTATACCACCGTAAAGTGCCCAGTCTTTTGTCATCATCGGTCTGAAAATAGATGCATTAGCCCTAATTATTTCATTACTGGCGACACTTATAGCAAGACTCTTTGTTGAAAGAGGAACTGTCAGATATTTATCTGCGTCTTTCTTTAAAAGAACTATCTCATAGTAGATAGATTTATCACTTGCTGTATAGGCAACAAACGGAACATCGGCTATGCAGTTGCCTGTTGAGTCCAATTTCAAGGAGTATTTCTTATAGTCTTCACCTAGACTGTAGTTGATTGTGCCAGCCGTAATCTCTTCTTCTTCCAAAGACTCCTTCTTTGTAGCATCAAGCCTCACACCAAGAAAATAGCCTGTATCACTCCACTGATAGCCTGACTTATCAAGAATATAGACTTTTATCTGCTTAATAGTGTATTTTTCATCGTCTGCAGCTAATACTTTGATGTTTATAGAAAATATTAAAAAAAAGAGTAAGGCTATTCGCACAAAACTCATAACTACCTCCACTAAAAAATCATAAAATCTGGACTATCTTCACTATCCTGCTTTGACACTTTTTCTATGGAGAAATTCCATGATCGATCTGTCTCGCTATTTGTAACTCTAAAAGATGTAGGGTCTGTCAAAGGTGTCTCTTTTGCCCCATTTTCTAGATGATATGGCTCAAAAGTTTTGGCTTTCAAACCTCCAAGTTGACGCTTAATCATACCTACTTGCTCACTTGAAACGAATATAGGTGTATTAGAAAAGAGCCTGAGTTTAATTATCGATTCACCATCTGGACCATTTAGTCGAAATACTGTTTGTGAGCCAAGCATCACTGTAAGTGAAACTATGCCTATCATTCCAACAGCTCCAAGTAGAACAAGTATCCAAATTGGTTTTGCTGGCTCTTTTACTTTTATCAGTATAGGAATCTCTAGTGCTAAATTACGAGTTGACGAAGCCAACTGTCTGGGCATTAAAAACTGTTCTATCTCTTCAAGACCTTTGATCCGTCTTATCTTGTCTGCTAGTTCAGCATCATCAAAGAAAGCTAGTCTCATGCGGGGATTTTCAACTTCAAAACTGATAGTAGCGGGTACGTTTATTTCTGGCTCCAAGAAGAAAGTATCCAGAAATGATGGAACTGTTGCAGTAATCGTTTTTCCACTGGAAAGATCGATAGCATAGACTCTTTTGGTAGTCTCTTGTGGCCCAACTTCTAGCGTCTTTGGGTCAAGCTTCCACTGAAAAGTCTCTCCTTCTTGAAGATCTAGCACCTGCGAGCCACTTATAACAACTTTTGCGTTTGAAACATCTGCACTTTCTATCTTCCACTCACGAAACTTTGACTTGAGCTTGAACTTTATCTTCCCTAAAACTTGCTGACCTGCAGAAACATTTACTACTATCTTTCCATCTTCTAGTTCTGCTAATTGTGATTGTCCATCTTCACCTTCAAAAGTAATGTTAGCTCTGTCAAGCTCAAGAGAAGAAAGACGTATAGGTCTGAAAAGTACAGGTCTCTGGTTGATAGACCTTCCAATTCTGTCCATTAAAGTAGCCACTGAAGTGAATGCTTCTGTTTTTGAGTAGTTTAGAGCATACATCACCAGAGCGTCTGTTTCACCTTCACGGACTATTGGGAAAAAATAGATATTTTTAAAATTTGGATCACTATAGATCTTTTCATAAAAAGGGCTGATAGGATCGTCACCCGAACCACTCACATCCTGAACATTGTCTGTAATCAACCAGATAAATACATTTCCAGAGATATTTAACCCTTCTATATCCGTCAGTGCCAGCTCAAGAGCTTCTGGAATGGAAGTGAATGCACCCAGAGAAGTTTCAGAAGTTGGAATAGCACTCAAAATAGCAGCCTTGTCAAAGTTTCCTATAAACTTTCTTTGAGGATCTTCCTTTTGAAAAGCTGTATTCCCACGCTTGTCAAAAGTTCTAACTATAACTCTTTCTCCAGACCCTATAACACCACTATCGAGCATCGGCTGAATTAACCAGTCCCTAAGTCCAGATAAGTAAGCTTTCTTCATACTGCCAGATGCATCTAGCAAGATAATGTGTGTCTTCACATCACTTGCAAAAACAGGTGTTGATAGAATTAGAACTACTACTAAAAGTTTTATTAACTTGTCTACGTGAAGCAAAAAGAACCTCCAAGATTCTAGACTTCAGATCAAGTATGCTCTGATCTCACCCAACCTACTGCTAAATATTACATGTTTGTCTGTTAGAACAGGTGTAAGAGCAAATGTATTTTCAAAGACTCTCTTCCTCAGCCTTGGCACAGAGTCAAAGAGGTTGAAAAAAAACATAACTCCTGTATCGTCAACAATCCAACAGTTGTCGTTAGAGATCAACGGACTAGCAACTATAGAGTTGGCATCTAAGGATGTTTCCCACATTTGAGTTCCATATTGATCAAAAACAGCAAACCCCGAACCGTGGGCAACAGCAGTGTATTTATCAGTAGTTGCTACAGAATTTATTATCAGACCACGAGTATTTCCAAAAGGCTTACTTTCAAAAGTTACCAGTGATGTAGTCCAAAGTTGTCCATCACTGAGAACAAAAAATACTTGATCACCTCTGCCTGAAGGGAGGATGTTGGTATCTATCTCACGACCAAGCTTTGATGATGAAACAATTTCCATACTACTGCTATCTATTATTAAAATCATTCCATCTCTTGTGCCAATAAAGATCAGATTATC
>JAEUQL010000483.1 GCA_016789295.1 Blastocatellia bacterium
CAATTACCATATTTGCTTTTTATCATTCTTTCTTTTATTTTGTCTATACTTTTTTCTTATTTTTTCTGTTTTTTACCGCCTCTCGGCGATGGCTTGCTTAACTCGGCTCTAAAGAAACCCAGACTGCGCAATCCTAAGAAGGTTCAAGCTCTATTCCTAAAGCTTTCAGTTTTTCACTCATTTGTTGCAAGCGAGCCAAAGCTTCTTCTTTTTCTCTCTCTGCTTGCTCAGCACGGTTTCTCTCTTCGTCTCTTTTGCGAGCAACTTCAACATAGCTTTCAAAGAGATTGCCATCAGGTCTGTAGAGTTTTATCTCTCCATCTTCTATCTCAAATCTTATCTGTAGTCTTGGACTTACCCATCCGCTTATCTCTTCTATGACTTCCATTTCTTCTGGTCTGGTTTTTGAACGAATCCACCCATCTACGTTTTTGTGGTCTGGGTCTATCACATAGTACTCTTCTACTCCGTATCTTTCATAAAACTTCCATTTTTTTATCATCTCTTTTAATGTATTGCCTGGCGAAAGAACTTCGAACACCACTTGTGGAGCTATCCCATCTTCTTCCCACTGCTTGTAGGAACCCCTTCTACCTTTCGTTCTACCAAATGCCACTAAAACATCTGGAGCAACCCTTGTTTTGTTGTCTCCTTTTACTGGATACCAGAGCAGGTCACCAGCTACAAAAACATTCTGGTCTTCTGCAAATATCAGTTCTAAGCTCTCTTTTATCTCTACTATCCAGTTAAACTGTTCTGTATTGTCTGCCATAAGCTCTCCATCGCTGTCTGGATATTCCACTACCTTTATCTCTTCTTTTGGTAATGCCGACATTGCTTTTTCTATCCTTTCTTTGATTGGCCGTTAAAAATCACAGACTATGTAGAGTTTCTGTGCTGACATTTTTCTAAAGCAATCTAAAGTGTTGGGGTAACAGTAGCAGACAAAGAAGTTGAGATACCGTGCAGGTATCTCAACTTGTCAATCCACAAACTCTACATCAACCTTTTTTGTGATAATGCCGGCCTTGAAGCCTTCATCAAGGAGCTTTTTGACAGCCTCTCGACCTTCTTGGCCATAATCGAGAGTTCTTTCGTTGACATACATTCCTACAAAGCGGTCTGCTAGCCCTTTGTCCATGTCTCTTGCGTATTGAAGAGCGTGGTCGAGTGCATCTTCTCTGTGGTCGAGTGCATACTGTATGCTTGCTCTGAGCAAGCGGCTAACCTCTTTTATAACATCTTCAGGCAAGTCTTTTCTGATACCATTGCCACCAAGGGGTAATGGAAGACCTGTCTTTTCAAACCACCATTCTCCTAGATCGATTATCTTGTGTAGCCCTGCTCTTTTATAAGTCAACTGTCCTTCGTGTATTATCAAACCAGCATCAACTTTGCCCTCGGCTACTGCTTCAATAATCTTGTCAAACTCGATCACTACAGCTTCAAATTCGGCTATAAGCAGTTTTAAGGTGAGAAAAGCTGTGGTCATTGTTCCAGGAACAGCAATCTTCTTATTCTTCAGGTCAGCGATTGTAAGTTCTTCTCTGGCAACAATCATTGGACCATATCTATCACCCATGCTCGCCCCAGAAGGCAGTAGTATGTACTTGTCTGCTAGATAGGCATAAGCATGAATCGAGAGAGCTGTTACATCAAACTCTTTGTTGAAAGCTCGTTGATTAAGCTCTTCTATTGGTCTGAGAACGTGAGTGAACGTGATCTCTCCTGTATCTAACTTATCTTTAGCTAGAGCATAAAACATGAAAGCATCATCAGAATCTGGGCTGTGTGCAACTTTGATCTCTATTGTCATTACTGGGTAACCTCCATAACGGGACGATAGAGCGTATCTCTTTCAATGGCCTCAAAGCCGGCTTCTCTGATCAATTGAATTATCTCATTGCGTGTAGCTTCTCGTTCTGAGACTTTGCCAGCAGCATAAGTTATCCGCTCTTCCATAACTGTGCCGTCCATATCATTTGCGCCAAAGTGCAGAGCAACTTGGGCAACCTGCTTGCCAAGCATCACCCAATAAGCCTTGATATGGTCAAAGTTATCGAGCATCAATCGAGAAACAGCCACTGTTTTCAGACTGTCTATAGCGGAAGGACCTGGAAGGTGTGCATACTCAGTGTCCTTGGGATGGAAAGCCAAAGGAATGAAACACTGAAAACCGCCTGTTTCGTCTTGTAACTCGCGAAGCCTTATCAGATGATCGACGCGATGGCTGTAGCTCTCTATGTGTCCATAAAGCATAGTAGCATTCGACTTAAAGCCAAACTGGTGTACTTTGCGCGACATTTCAAGCCATCTCTTGGCAGAAGTTTTGTGCTTGCATATCTGTTTTCTCACTTGCTCATCAAAGATCTCTGCACCACCACCTGGGCAAGAATCCAGTCCAGCTTCTTTCAATTTCTCAAGCACATATTCATCCGTTTTGTGAGTAATACGCTTGAAGTGATCGAGTTCTACCATAGTGAAAGCTTTGAGGTGGATATCAGGATACTCTTTTTTCAAAGTCGAAAGTAGTTCCAGATAGTAGTCAAAAGGAAGTGTTGGATGCAGTCCACCAACAATGTGGACTTCGGTTGCGCCAGCAGCTTTTGCCTGCCCTACCATCTCAACACACTGTTCTACTGTGAAAAGATAAGCCCCTTCCTGATTAGGTTTTCTGTAGAAAGCACAGAAACCACAATCCCAATAACAGATGTTGGTAGGATTGAGGTGACGGTTAATGTTGTAGTAAGTGATGTTTGCGTGACGGCGGCGGCGTACTATGTTTGCAAGACGACCAAGCGAAGCTAGATCATTGGACTCAAAAAGATAGAGTCCATCCTCGAACGTCAGACGCTCACCAGCTATCACCTTCTCTTCAATCTCAAAAAGGCGGCTTGCGTTAGTTTGTGTCATATATTTTCAACCTGAAAAAATAGTAGATTTAGAAAGTTAAAACCAAGTTGTTAGAACCTACTTTCGAATCTTACCCAATATCGAGCAGCATAGGCAATCAAGTCTGGAATAGGGTGGATCTCTTATAGAAAAAAGAGCTTTTCAGAGCCTCTTAAGCAAGTTCCCAAACAGCTCTACTATACACTCATTACAACTTGAAACCGTAGAACTGCGCTGCCTCTTCGTGATTAGAAAAGTACTGCTCCTCTTTTACTACCTCCAAATTTGTACCTATCTTTCTGATCACAGAGAAGCTACACAGGATAAGATTGGGTTTATAGAAGTTTGGCTGAATAAATATCTCACTTCCACCCTGTTCACGGATCAACATCTTTCCTCTAACAGTGCTAAAATCCCTTGCACCTTGAAAAATGAAAGCAAATAACATCACAAAGTCGAGTAGTTCTGGATGATATATATAAAGATTCTCTCCAGAACCAGAAGTTTCATAAATAGCTTGTTTATCTAGAAATATAAAAGGTTCTTCATCACGCGATCCTAATTTACCACCCAAAGGTTCTATAACTCCATGAAGA
>JAEUQL010000484.1 GCA_016789295.1 Blastocatellia bacterium
AACTATTTATCAGTGTCTGTTTATAGTAGATGGTTACCGCTATTGCGGTGCGATTTTTCATCCCCGCAATCAATTGCCGGGTTTTCAAATCGCAGGGATCTATAACAGAAGAGCACCAAAGAGGTTTGTAGCCTCTTTGGTGTTTTTCTATGAAGCAAGACAGAGAAGTATATTGACTATTGAGCTATGGTTAGCATTCGATCAAGAGCCACTTTTGCCCAGTAAGCAACCTCTTCTGGTACTGTAATCTGATTGACAACTTCATCGTCGCACAAATTCTCTAATGCCCAAAGGAGATTTTCGGGTGCTATCCTAAACATAGTTGAGCACATACACAGATCTGGAGCCAAGAGGCGTATAAAACGGTCTGGATACTGATTTTTGAGTCTGTTTACAAGGTTCACTTCTGTAGCTATAGCCCACATGCTGCCTGGCTCACTTTTGGCTATCTTGTTGATTATATACTCTGTAGAGCCTGAGTAGTCGGCTTTTTGTACAACTTCCCAGTTGCATTCGGGGTGAACCAAAACGTTTATTCCTGGGTGTTCAAGACGAACTGCATCTACTTGCTTGTGATGAAAACGTCCGTGTACAGAGCAGTGGCCTTTCCAAAGAAAGATTTTGGCTTTACGTAGCTTTTCTGGGTCATTTCCTCCAAGCTCCAGATATGGGTCCCAGACTACCATCTCATCAAGTGCAATGCCGCGAGAATATGCAGTGTTACGACCCAGATGCTGGTCGGGGAAGAAGAATACTTTTTCGCGTTGGCCATATGCCCAGTCAAAAATGCCTCTAGCATTAGTTGAAGTACAGACTGCACCTTGACGTTCTCCACAAAAAGCTTTAATTGCAGCCGTAGAATTCATATAAGTGATGGGCATGATGGAATTGATACCTATATCTTCTAGCTCAGCCCAAGCAGTTTCTACTTGATCGATATTTGCCATATCTGCCATGGAACAGCCTGCTGCAAGGTCTGGAAGTATCACTTTCTGATGTGTTCTACTCAGTATGTCTGCCGATTCGGCCATGAAGTGGACTCCACAAAAGACTATATATTCGGCTGTTCTCTCAGAAGCCATTTTGGACAACTTAAATGAGTCTCCAGTTAAATCGGCGTGTCTTATTACATCATCACGTTGATAATGATGGCCTAAAATAAGAAGCTTTGTGCCAAGTTGCAGACGAGCCAACTCTATTCTTTCTGTTATCTCTGCGGATGAAAGGTTAAAATAGTCCTCTATAGACCGTGCTTGATATTTTAGTGTAACTAGTTGCATATGTTGGCCTCCTGGGGATTTTTCTAACAAACAATAACTCTATCTAAATAAAAGCTGTTCCTGACTTGGCATATTCTGAGCTAGTGAAAAATTTCTCAAGCTCAAGACAGGAATATGCTAAACCAGAAGGTATAGGGTGTCAAGTGAAAAAAGGCACAAAGTCACCGGTAGATCTTGGTAAGGGGTAGTTTTAGGATCTTTTCTGCTTAGCTTTCTAGTTTAGTCATTCTGCTCTGGGTATAATCTTGCATTCCTTAAAAAAGTTCTTGTTAGAGAAATATAGAAGAAAGAGATTGGTGTGTATGGGGATATCACTTCGCCAAGCTGTAAAAGTTGGTGCATACGTGTTGGGCAAGCGTCTCAAAGGAGAGAAGCGTTACCCTTTAGTTTTAATGTTAGAACCTCTTTTTCGTTGTAATCTGGCTTGTGCAGGGTGTGGAAAGATACAGTTTCCAGAGGAGATTTTGCGTAAAAACCTTACACCAGAAGAGTGCTTCAGGGCTGCTGATGAGTGTGGTGCTCCAGTAGTCACAATAGCCGGTGGTGAACCACTGATACATCCACAGATAGACGAGATAGTTAAAGGGTTGATAGAAAGAAAGAAGTTTGTTTATCTTTGTACAAATGCTATTTTGCTAAAGAAGAATATGCAGAAGTTTAAACCTTCTCCATACTTTACTTTTAGCATTCATTTGGATGGGATGAAGAAGCAGCACGACAAGCTTGTTTGTCGGGATGGGGTCTTTGATCAGGCTGTGGAGGCTATAAAGCTAGCAAAAGAGGCAGGGTTTCGAGTTACCACAAACACTACTGTTTTTGAAGGTGAAGATCCAAAAGATCTTCATGAGATGTTTGATTTCCTAGCTAGTCTTGGGATTGATGGAATGATGATCTCGCCTGGATACAGCTATGAGAAAGCTCCAGACCAAGAACACTTCCTCAAACGCGATAGGACAAAAGCACTATTTAAGGAGATCTTTGCTCCTCTGAAAAATGGGCGTGGCAAGAAATGGAATTTTAACCATTCCCCATTCTTTATACAGTTTTTGACAGGCGAGCGTGACTATGAGTGCACCCCTTGGGGCAATCCAAATTACAATGTTTTTGGCTGGCAAAAACCTTGTTACTTGCTTGGTGAAGGTTATACAAATACATTTAAAGAGCTATTGGAAAACACTAAGTGGGAAGAATATGGTCGCAAGAGCGGCAATCCAAAATGTGCAGACTGTATGGTACATTGTGGCTATGAACCAACAGCAGTTATAGATGCCACAGCAAACTTCAAAAACATGCTTGTGTCGCTAAAAAGTCTCAAATAGATGCTACTAAAAACAACGCTCTGGTGCATTTGTGGATCTGCACCAGAGTGCTTGTAAGAGAATTTGGTTAGGATTTATAGCAATAGATAGAGATAGAAGAGAGTTTGATGTACAGAACTCTGCTCTAGTTAGTCCTATACACCAAGCAAGTTACTTATAGTAGTCTGCATTTTTGGCAATATAGTGTTGCCATTCTGCAGGAACTTCGTCTTCACGAAAGATTGCTTGTACTGGGCAAGCTGGTTCACAAGCTGCACAATCTATACACTCATCTGGGTTTATGTAGAGTAGGTCTGCTTCTTCAAACCCAGCTTCATCTTTACGTGGATGTATGCAGTCTACTGGACATACATCTACACAAGCTGTATCTTTCGTTCCTACACACGGTTCGGCAATAACAAAAAATCCCAATTTCCTGTCCTCCTTGAATACTTGATAAAACCTCTATCTAGATGACTCGCTATTATAGGTAACAAAGACTTTTAGTAATACAGAAAGATCCGACATTCTTCCTAACTTCCTAAATTACATATCAAAGAGTGACTCCTTGAGTCCAGAATCTACTTTTATATTTTTCCACTCTGTTTTTGAGTCAACTTTTCCAGACCTTATACTTTGCCATTCTACAGGGAGCATCACTTCAGGATCTACCAAGATAAGATCGCGTTTGTCAGGTCTTTCAATCTCAAGTTTTAGAAGCTTTCTACCATAAGCTGTGGCTTCACTAACTGTAGTATTTCCACTTGAAAGTGCACGCTCTATGTCAGCAATAGTTCCACCGAAGTGGCTATCTACAAACCGATTGCCGTCACGGTCTTGCAATCTCTTGTCGTTGGGTTCCATAGTTATGGTGAATATTCCTAGTATCCCACCTGCTTTGGCTCGA
>JAEUQL010000485.1 GCA_016789295.1 Blastocatellia bacterium
AGCTTCCCCAACCACTGGATGGCTACAAAAGTTTCTAACAAGTGGGCTTGGAGGGGAATTTGGATTTTCAGCTCTAAATCTTGTTTTTGCAGGTTATTCTAACTTTTATGACTAAGAAAGGAACCGGTAGACTCGGAGATGTTGTTCATTTCTGATCCTGAGAGTGGGCAGTTAGCTCTACATCTACTCTCTTGCTGGCATAGCCGGTTACGTTGATATGTTTGTTTCTACATTCTCAAACAGTCGTGCGGCTTCTGCTGTCCGTTCAGTTTTGGATACCTCTGCCGCCCGTCTTTCTAGTGCTCTAACGGTACTTATAGCATTTTTAATTAGCCCAAGCCTTGTGATGGCTAGTGAAGCAGATCTGGTTTTGCCCGACCTTGGTGCTCCAATTGTGGGTAGCACAACAGGAAAGCAGTTGCTTTATGGGGGTATTCTTGTCTGTTTGATAGGGCTTGGTTTTGGTTTGTGGCAGATGATCCAGCTCAAAAACATGCCTGTTCACAGATCAATGGCTGATATCTCTGACCTTATTTGGGAAACTTGTAAAACATACCTTGTTACCCAGATAAAGTTTATTCTGATTCTTGAAGTCTGCATTGGCTTAGTGATGTTCTACTACTTCTCTGTACTTCAGCATCTTGAGATAGGCCGCGTAGCCATAATACTACTTTGGAGTATGATAGGAATTTTGGGTAGTTGTGGTGTTGCATGGTTTGGAATACGAGTCAACACCTATGCAAACTCTCGTGCTGCATTTGGATCGCTGACAGGTAAGCCTTGGCCTACGTTTGATGTTCCACTCAAAGCAGGAATGAGCATTGGCATGCTGCTCATAAGTGTAGAACTATTTTTGATGCTAATTATTCTACTTTTTGTAGACCCCAAGAATGCAGGTGCTTGTTTTATAGGATTTGCTATTGGAGAGTCTCTGGGAGCTTCTGCTCTGCGTATTGCAGGTGGAATCTTTACAAAGATAGCAGACATAGGTTCTGACTTGATGAAGATAGTATTCAACATTAAAGAGGACGATGCTCGCAACCCAGGCGTTATTGCCGACTGTACTGGTGACAATGCAGGTGACTCTGTAGGTCCTTCAGCAGACGGTTTTGAAACATACGGTGTGACAGGTGTTGCTCTTATCACTTTCATCTTACTGGCTGTAAAAGATCCATCAGTCCAAGTGCAATTGCTAGTATGGATCTTTGTAATGCGTATTTTGATGGTTGTAACTTCGGTAGTCTCTTACTATGCCAACCATATGTTTGCCAAATCGAGGTATGGCAATGCTACCTCGATGAACTTCGAAACACCTTTGACCTCTCTTGTTTGGCTAACATCTATTCTCTCTGTAGGTGTTACATATGGTGCATCAAACTGGTTGATAGGACAACTAGGCGATGGAACTCTTTGGTGGAAGCTATCAACTATTATCTCCTGTGGAACATTGGCAGGAGCTGTTATCCCAGAACTTACAAAAGTTTTTACCTCTACAGAAAGTGGGCACGTGCGTGAGGTAGTCACCTCTTCTGAAGAAGGTGGTGCATCGCTCAACGTTTTAAGCGGCTTGGTAGCAGGGAACTTCAGTGCTTATTGGATAGGGATGGCCATTACGGCTCTCATGGGCATCTCTTACTGGGTATCTCTTATGGGACTTGGCGACATAATGAGTGCTCCAGCAGTTTTTGCTTTTGGTCTTGTTGCCTTTGGATTTTTGGGCATGGGGCCTGTCACTATTGCAGTAGATAGCTACGGACCTGTAACAGACAATGCTCAGTCTGTATATGAACTCTCTTTGATAGAAACTATTCCAAATATCAAAGAGGAGATAAAGAGGCAGTTTGGATTTGAGCCAAATTTTGACAAAGCCAAAGACTATCTTGAAGAGAACGATGGTGCTGGAAATACTTTCAAAGCTACAGCAAAACCAGTTCTTATTGGTACGGCTGTAGTAGGTGCTACAACAATGATCTTTTCGATCATTCAGATACTTAGCAAAGAGTCCTTTTTCAAGCCAGAACTGAGCCTTTCACTAGTCAATCCAATGATAATTCTTGGTGTCATTACTGGAGGAGCTATTATCTTCTGGTTCACAGGTGCATCAATGCAGGCTGTGACAACAGGTGCTTACAGAGCTGTTGAGTTTATCAAGAAAAATATCAAGCTTGAAGGTGTGGAAAAGGCTTCTGTGACAGACAGCAAAAAAGTGGTTGAGATATGTACACAGTATGCTCAAAGAGGAATGTTCAATATATTCCTTACGGTATTTTTTAGCACCCTTGCTTTTGCTTGCTTTGAGCCTTTCTTCTTTATAGGCTACTTGATCTCAATAGCTGTCTTTGGTCTTTACCAGGCAGTCTTTATGGCAAATGCTGGTGGAGCTTGGGACAATGCCAAGAAGGTAGTTGAGGTTGAACTCAAGAAGAAAGGAACCTCACTTCATGCTGCAACTGTTGTTGGTGACACTGTAGGAGATCCTTTCAAAGATACATCTTCAGTAGCAATGAACCCAATTATCAAGTTCACTACGCTCTTTGGGCTACTTGCTGTGGAGCTTGCAATAGAACTTGAAGGTAATACTCCACAAATTTTGGCAGCAATCTTTTTTGTTTTATCGCTCTTCTTTGTTTGGCGCTCATTCTATGCAATGCGCATAAAGAAGGGATAGATTAAGTAAAAGTTTCTTGGCCTACTTTCACGAGTAGGCCATCTTTTTGTCAAGGCTTTTTAGGCTCCAAATAGTGGATTTATAGTTTAGAGTTGCGAGAAAGTGTGTATACTTGAGACTGTTTTCCAAATCTGTGCCTAAGCTAAACTTCTTTCCAGAAGCTAAAGCACTGCAGGAGATCAGTTTTCTGTGATTGCAAAAGTTCGTTCCTGGACACGAAGTTTCTACAGTCAAACCCAAGCTTGGGGGCGTTCTAAAAACTGCATAAGAGACTTGGTTATTCTCACCATAATCAGCTCAACCATTGTACCAGTTCCTGTTGAGGCTCTACTGATTGCTATAGTAATTGCTTCTCCACAGAGGTGGTGGCGTGCTGCAGTTGCAGCAACCGTAGGATCGACAATAGGTGCATTGGTTTGGTATTTGGCAGGAAAGTTGCTGTTCTCAAAGGTATTCCTTTTGTTAAATTTTCTATCACCCAACTCTGATATAGAGCAGATAAAGATGGTAGTACAGAGAGAAGGTGTAGTATATCTGAGCGTTGCCGCTTTCACACCGGGTCTTTTTCGTGTTGGAATGGTTGCAGCAGGGGTGGTTGGTTTTAACCCTATTCTTTTTATTCTCTCTATGGTGTTTGGAAGGGGAACCAGGTTTATAATAGAAGCAGGGCTACTACGTTATTTTGGAAAGAGGCTTAGCCCATATCTTGAAAAGTATTTTGACGTAATTACAGTTACAATAGGATTTATAGCTCTTCTTTTTCTGGTTATATTGACTTGGGTGACTAAGTAGAAAGGTTTTAA
>JAEUQL010000486.1 GCA_016789295.1 Blastocatellia bacterium
CACTTACCAAAGAACTTAATAGTGCTATCAACCCGAATAAATCTGCTGAACTAAAGGCAGAGCTTGCAAGCGAGCGTGACTTGGAAAAGAGAAGAAGATTATATGATGAATATCTTCGACAGGTAGCTTATACAAATGATCTTCGAGAAGAGAAACTAGAAAGAATAAAAGAATTATCACAAAAGTTAGGCTTTCAGAGCTATTTAGATCTTTATGAAAAACTAAACAACATCAATACAAAAGCTTTGCAAGAGCAGGTGCAGCAGTTTCTTGAAGCAACCGAAAAAGTATACACTGTAAACCTTCAGCAAAGAGTAAGATCAGAACTTAAGCTTTCTACAGAAGAACTAGAACGTGCCGATATAGACTACTTTCTCAACATCAGAGATTTTGATCATCTCTTTCCTGGTGAAGGACTAGCATCTGCTTACCGAGAGACACTAGAAAACCTTGGTATCAAGCTTTTCAAACAGAAAAATCTTTTTTTTGAAGTAGTATCTTCAAAGAAGACAAAAAACTTCTTCTCACCTATTAGGATTCCAGAAGAGATAAGAATTGGCCTAAAATCAGTAGGTGGACTTCTCAACTATGAAGAGTCTTTCTACATGCTAGGGAAAGCAGAACACCATGCTTTCATTTCTTCAAATCTTAGACCTGAGTTCAAGTACACAGGTGACCAGGGGCTTGTAAAATTTTCTGGTTTTCTGTTTAGCAGCCTTGTAACTGATCCAAATTGGCTAGAATATATGACCAATAGCCAAGGATCAAATCAGTTACAGCTATTATCAACGCTTAGAAAACTAGCTATTTTGCGTCACCAAGCAGCAAAGTTCTGCTATGAAATAGCTCTTTATGGAGCCAGCAGTTTTAGTAGCTTAGCTATGACTTATGCTGAGTTGATGTCAGAAACTACAAAGTTTCGCCATCAGAAAGATGATTACCTTTTTGACCAAAGTGGACTCGATTCGAACAACTATATACGCGCTGTTCTCTTTGAGGCAGCTTTACGCGACTACCTGATGACACGTTATGGTCACAGGTGGTGGAAAAATATCAAAGCAGGAAATTTCTTGAAAGAGATATGGAATACAGGCTATTTTTATGATCTAGAAGAACTATCCAAACAGATTGGATTGGGTAGTTTATCGATAGACCCTCTGGAAAGTCAAGTCTTATCCATTCTCAAAAGTTGACTGTAATGAAAAAGTTAGAAGTAGTACTCCAAAGCCATTCTTATCCAATATTTATTTCTAGTGGGCTTCTTGAAAAGGCAGACGAATTGATAAGCAGCCTCCTACGACCAAAGTGTCACAAAGCCGTTCTGGTATCAAATCAGAAAGTCTTTGAACTTTATGGTAGGAAACTTATAGGAGCACTTTCTAGATTGGGTCTTAAAACTTCTACTGTTCTGATCTCTGATGGAGAGCGTTTTAAGACTTTGAGGACTGTAGAGAATATAGTCTTGTCTCTTATAGAAGAGAAGATAGAGAGAAATGATCTGCTGCTTGCACTTGGAGGAGGTGTAATAGGTGATATTGCAGGCTTTGCATCGGCTATCTATCTTCGAGGAATAGATTTTTTGCAGATACCAACTACCCTTCTTGCACAGATAGATTCATCAATTGGTGGCAAGACAGGTGTTAATCACAAATTAGGCAAAAACCTCATAGGAGCTTTTCACCAGCCAAAAGGGGTGCTCATTGACCCTTCCACACTAAGTAGCCTTGATGGCAGGGAACTGCGTTCAGCACTGCAGGAGGCTGTGAAGTATGGTGTTATTAAAGATGTAGAACTTTTTGATCTACTAGAAAAAAATTCGAAAGAGCTGCTTGCAAAAGATGATAGTCTACTAGAGGATGTCATTTATAGATGCTGCTATATAAAGGCTGGGGTTGTCAGTAGAGATGAGAAAGAGAGTGGAGAGCGAAGAATACTCAATTTTGGACATACAATTGGTCATGCACTTGAAGCAGCAACAAGATACAAACGTTTCAAGCATGGTGAAGCTGTGGGTTATGGTATAATAGGAGCCGCTCAGATAGCATCCGATCTTAACTTATTGATCAAAAATGATTTAGATAGAATTCAAAATTTAGTCAACGCTTTTGGGCCATTGCCAAAAACAGACAACATTGATACTAAACTGGTAGCAGAGAGAATGGCACAAGACAAAAAGGCTGTTGCAGGTCGATTGGTCTTCATTCTGCCAGACAAAATAGGTAGTGTCATTATTGAAGAAGGTTTACCATCTGAACTAGTCTACAATGTGCTAAAAAAGATACTAAAAGGGAGGGTATAAGTATGCAGAAACCCGTTCTACGCCGTCATCTAGAGAGAGGCGAAGGCAATGCAAAGTTTATTATGACTATGGCTGTGATTGCCCTTGCAGGCTACATAGCTTACTGCATAGTGCCTGTCTACATGCAAGAAGAGCAGATCAGGCATGATCTAAAAGAGCTAGCTCGTATTTCAGCAATAAATGGCACGGATCAGAAAAAAGTAGAACGAGATGTACAGAGCAAAGTTAAGAGCTATCCAGCCCAATATGTTGAAGCTCTAAAAGTTGCTGTAGCAAGAAAAGGAGACAATATTACTGTTGATTGTAATGGCACTATACCAATAAAAGTGCTCTTTTTTACTTACAATTACAATATAAGTATCTCAGAAACAGCAAATCGTGGTGGGTACTAGAAGAAGGTTTATAGAAGTAGTGTAGGAGCCTTTTCTGTTCAAAAACGCTTCAACACTACTTTTTAAAGACCAGACGATGTCCAAGAAACTCTTAAAACGATTTTTGGCTGTCTATAAGTAGAGTAACTGGCCCATCATTGATAAGTTCAACATCCATCATTGCCTGAAACCTGCCTGTTTCAGTTTTCACTCCATATCCCTTGGCTTTTTCTACAAAGTAGTTATAGAGTTTCTCAGCTTGAGCAGGGGTTGCAGCACTACTGTAAGACGGCCTTCTTCCTTTTCGGCAATCACCAAACAGAGT
Source organism: Blastocatellia bacterium (assembly GCA_016789295.1). GTDB lineage: Bacteria > Acidobacteriota > Blastocatellia > Chloracidobacteriales > JADJPF01 > JAEUQL01. The sequence goes on from JAEUQL010000486.1 coordinate 2,996, forward strand.
AAATTGGGAAACAACAAGAAGTTGTCCAGAAGAGTCGAGCAATGAAAGGTTCATCTTCCCTTGTTTATCACGGAAGATGCGAAGATTTAAAATTTTTTCAAGCAGATAGTCAGCATCAGCTTCATTGTCTGTCGAACTTACCCCAAGTAGTAACAATATACCAGAGCCTATCTTTCCAACAACTTCACCATCCACACTCACCATCGCTTTTGCTACTCTCTGGACAACTGCACGCATTGCTAACTTTTCTCTGCAATTTGAGATCGGATCATCGCCCTTTCTACTCTAATGAGTGCTTCCTGAATATCTATATCTGGATCTTTTTCGGCTGCTTTCAAACTACGCTCTGCAGATTCAAGGTCTTTGCGTGCTAGCTCAAGATTTATCTCGTTTGGCATCTCAGCCAGGCCAGCCAAAATAGTGACTTTGTCAGAGTTTATCTCAACAAAACCTTGTCCTATCAAAGCACGTGTTT
>JAEUQL010000487.1 GCA_016789295.1 Blastocatellia bacterium
AAGAGTCGATCTTGAACATCTCATACTCAAAAGGGATGATGGTTTAGGTCTAGGCTGTTAAGTTAAGTTCTTAACTTGTTAATCAATGAAAAGCGGTTATCAAAGTTTGAGCATAACCTTAGCGACTTGTCTATAAAATCTGATAAAGAATACTCAAACTTTGATACTTTTTGTCTAATCTTGAGTTTGTACTTGCCCTATCTGTCTGAATTAAGTGGAAGACTATCTCTGCATCCATCTCTGGTCGGGCAAGGTGTACAGCAGGTAACACTGCAGTTCACTAAATCGAATCTGGCACATACACCAAAACAGCAGGCTGCCAAAGATCCACAGCGCCTACTGCTTGTTTTTGCAGTATAACACCTCTTGTCTTGTATATTGTAACCAGTTATTAGAAATAGCACTTTCAGATTGAGGAAGCATAAAAGCAACTACATTTTCAGAGGGGTTTTTTTCTAAAGGTAGTAGCATCGTAAAAGACATTCCATCAATAGCATCTCTTGGTGTCCATTTTACTTCAACAGCATTGGCTGAGTTGCTTACAGGAATAAGAAGTTCTGTTTCACTCACATAACCCAATTCAGTAACATTGGAATTACCTTCCATGCTTGAAGTAGAAAATTCACCTGCATTCTCTTTTGTGTTACCATCAACTTTTATTGGTTGAACCTCTAACGTGTAACTGGAAAGCTTTCCAACAACTGCGAAGTCTACTCGTGCACTTTCAGAGTCTAAACGCTGTGTGACAGAAGCTACACTGTAGTGAGGGTTTACCTGCCCATTGTTTTGAGACCTCAACTCTCTTCTCCACTTAGCATAAACCTCAAAAGCTGAAACTTTTTCTTGAGCTATTGCGGGAAAAGAGCAAATAAAGATGCTAAGTAGAAAAAACAGAAAAGACTTTTTCATAAAAACTCCTTTGAATACTTGATTGATAGAATATACTTAGCACTTTTATGAGTGTCAAGTATTAAAATGTTAAGAAAAATAAGTAAAAGTGTATTAAAAGTATGATAAAAATAAAAGGCAACATCTTCTAATAAAGAGCTTTTTTGTCTTTTGTAAGCAGGATTATGAGACTATTCAGCATCTTGACCCAAAGGAGTTCAATATTTGTTAGTTTTTACTAGTTTTTTATAAGGTTATTAACTTTTAGAATTAGATTTAATTTACAGATTCATAAAAAATGAACTAAATGTAATAAGTTTATGATTTAGTCTGCAAGCTTTATCTATAAACTTGATAAGTAATACTCAAAAGGGATAGTGTTTTAAGTCCAGACTGTTAAGCTCAGCTCTTAACCTTTTGATTGATGAAGAGTAGTCATCAAAGTTTGAGCATAACCTTAGCGACTTGTCTATAAATCTGATAAAGAATACTCAAACTTTGATACTTTTTGTCTAATCTTGATTAGGGTTGGTGGTTGGTTTATCTAAATTCTTGGTAACTCATTGAGCAGAATCGGTTAAAGCAGCACTGTAGGCCCTAAATTTCTACTGCTTTCACATTTCATCATTGCCGCGCTCTCTATCTGGCTGAATTTTTTGCTCAACTCGACAAGCTCGGTCTTATCCGTACTATTTTTCATCAAGTGAGAAGCAATAATCTGGTAATTTTCTGCTGCTTTACTGGCGATTGAAACAAATTGGTTAGAGTGAACAGACTTATCGAATTCTGCTTCAAGTTCTTTAAGTTTACTAGCAAACAACTTAAACTCTTTTTTCACCATATTTTAGCTCCATATTGAAACAAAGCTTCAGCCTTGTCGGTTTATGGCTGAACCTCGTCTTTTATATCACTTTGTGACGAAGTTTCTTTGTCAAATTTAAGTAACTTCTTTCACGATTGGTTGAAACAGGCTTGGTTATAGGAAAAAAGACTTACTAACTTTAGTGTCTAGCCTGGTGTTGTGAAACTTTACTTATGGGGCTATTGATTTTATTCGATCTTGAACAAGAGGATTGAATCTGCACTAAAGATTATAGAGCTATGATGGATCTTATTTGCGAATAAGTAAATAGGTTTTCAGCTCTATTTTTTAAGTACTTATCCATCTTCCAAAAAATCTTCCAAAAATCTTGCCAACTTTTTATGAAGATTTTCATTATTTGAGTATTCAGTAGATGAAAAGAGAAACAAAAGAACTTTTTGGTAGGGAGGTTATCAGAATGCAGATTAATACAAACAATATTCAGCAAAATATAAGCACACAGATAGAAAACTTTGTACAAAAACTCCAGCAACAAACAGGAAACCTTGCAGGTATGCAGGTTAAGAAGGCCGAAGCCCCAACAGACTCTCCAGTGGGTGCTACAAAAGGAGCCGAGAATCCACAAGGGCAGGCTCTTCAATCAATAGAAGAGAAGTTGACTCAACTGATAGAGATGATCAAGCAGTTGCTTGAACAGAGCAAGACACAAGAGGCTCAGAAGGCTGGAGGCCAAGAGGCTGGTGGCTCTGAAGCTGCAAAACAGGGTGGAGCCGAGCAAGCAGGTGGAGCCGAACAGGCTGGAGGCAATGAACAAGGAGCTAGCAGCATTCAAGATCTCTTTGACAAGCTTATGGAGATGGTTAAAGAGATGGTAGAAGAAGAGAAGAAGAAGCAAGAAGCCAACAAAAACCAACAAGCCAAGCAGCCTGAAGCTGGAACACAAGTTCAAGGCTCTGGTAATGTCTCTTCTACAAGCTCAAGTACTTCTTCTGTATCAACAAGTAGTGTTGGCGTAACAAGTGGTGTTTAATAGAGGTCAGCTTTTTTTAGAACGCTCATCTGCAGCCACAAAGCTTACAAGCTTTGTGGCTTTTTTTTTACTTATTGCAATATCTTCCAAAAGAATCTTTATCTCTTGAACCAAGTAAGGAGAGCATCCATAGAGTTAAAGTCAAAATCAGCATTAATTGTCTCTTGTTTTGATTAAGCTTGAGTCCAAGTATTATCTTCCTCTATCTTTACTCTTCCTCTATCCTCTGTAGCTATCCCTATCTTCATCATCATTGCTGCTGCTAATCGATTGTCTATCTTGAGATAATCTTTCCCATTGAATCTGTTCAAATGTATCATTCTGTAGTTAAACTTTAATGAAAAAAGGGCAGTTGGGCTAAAATCAGCCGACAGGTTAGCCCCAATAAGAGAAAAGGTCATTGGAAAAACAAGAGAAATGACACAAGAGAATAGAGAGAGAATAAGTCAAGAGATAGAAGCTAGAGATAAAAGCTCAATAAGCCATGTAGCTCAGATTCAAGGTTCGAATGTCATCAATAAGTTGATAATAGGTGACACAAAGATCTTTGTTGGTGACTATACACGACTCAAAGACGCATACATCGACCCTTGGCCAGTATTTGAAAGGGTCAACCTTGATGAGTTTGAAGGGCGAGATTGGATAATTAGTGAAATAGATGAGTTTCTTAACAATAAAGACCGAGGCTATTTCATCCTTGAAGCAG
>JAEUQL010000488.1 GCA_016789295.1 Blastocatellia bacterium
GTTTCTTTGGTGGATTGCTATCACGTTTATTTTCTAGCATCTTCAGTCCACGCACCAACCTGTTCCTTGTGTATTTTGGTTCTATAACATCGTCAATAAATCCATGTTTGGCTGCTATGTATGGGGAAGCAAATTTATTGCGATACTCATCTATCTTTTGCTGCCTAGCTTCCTCATAGTTTTCTGCTGCAGAGAGCGAGCTTTTGTAGAGTATATTAACAGCTCCTTCTGCCCCCATCACTGCAATCTCTGCTGTGGGCCAGGCAAGATTGAGGTCAGATCTGATGTGCTTAGAAGACATAACACAATAAGCCCCACCATAAGCTTTGCGTGTGATGACGGTCAATTTTGGGACGGTTGCCTCAGCAAAAGCATAAAGCAGTTTTGCGCCGTGACGTATTATCCCATTATATTCCTGTTGTACCCCAGGTAGGAAGCCTGGAACATCTTCAAATGTCACAAGTGGAATGTTGAAACAATCGCAGAAGCGTACAAATCTGGCAGCTTTGACCGAAGCATCTATGTCAAGAACGCCTGCAAGTACTGCTGGTTGGTTGGCTACTACTCCAATAGCTCTTCCTCCAAGGCGTGCAAATCCAATTACTATATTCTTTGCAAAGTGCTCTGCTACTTCAAAAAAATAGGCATCATCGACTATAAGCTTTACTACTTTTCTGATGTCATAAGGGATGTTTGGATTTGCTGGAACGATACTGTTTAGCTGTTCATCGGCACGATCTACAGGGTCAGAAGTTGGCTTGAAGGGTGGGTCTTCCATATTGTTTGAAGGCATAAATGAGAGGAGTTCACGAATAGTTGCCAAACAATCTTCTTCGTTCTCTGCTGCAAAATGTGCTACACCGCTTCGGCTATTATGAGTCATAGCACCACCCAGGTCTTCTTTTGTTACCTCTTCGTGCGTCACAGTTTTGATAACGTCTGGGCCGGTAATAAACATATAACTGGTCTCTTTGACCATTATGTTGAAGTCGGTTATTGCGGGACTGTAGACGGCTCCACCAGCACAAGGCCCCATAATGGCTGAGATCTGCGGTATGACGCCAGATGCAAGCGTGTTTCTGAGAAATATGTCTGCATATCCCCCAAGTGAAAGAACGCCTTCCTGTATTCTCGCTCCACCAGAATCATTAAGTCCAATGACTGGTGCTCCAACTTTCATAGCAAGGTCCATAATCTTACAGATCTTTTCTGCGTTTGTTTCTGAAAGTGAGCCACCAAAGACTGTAAAGTCTTGTGCAAAAACAAAGACTTGGCGGCCATTGATCAGTCCTGTACCTGATATAATGCCGTCACCTGGATAGGTTTCCATCCCAAAGTCTAAGCAACGATGGGTTTTAAAGCGATCAAATTCTTCAAAAGTTCCTTCGTCAAGCAAGAAGTGAATACGTTGACGAGCAGACATTTTGCCTTCTTTCTGTCGCTTTTCGAGCTTATCTTTTCCACCACCAGCTTCCGCCGCCGCCACCATTTCATAAAGCTGTTCAAGTTTATCTTGCATATAGATCTACCATCTCCCAAAGACTGTTATACTCTATTTTTTTGAAGGTATCCCACCAGTAAGATACACATGTTTTCGAATATCAAAATCAAAACTGGATTTTAATCAAGGGAAGCAAAATCGGAAAAATACAATACAACTCATTCTACATCAAGTGGATTGAAGTATTTTCAGCAGATTTATTTTTGTCGGATGGTTCGCAAAAGAAAATGCCACACAAAAGTGTGGCATAAATTAGAGAACTATTTTCTCAGAATCAGACTTCAACCTACACTTACTATCAGCCTTTTTGGAAAAGCGACTTAGATATAGTTTTTAAGACAGCCTCAGTGGAAGGATCGAGTTTAGGCTCAAAGTCTGGAGAGCCTATCTCTTTGACTGCTTGACGGAAGGCTTCTACAGTTCTTTTCGCCGCAGGATTACTTTCTATGTACTGGGAAGTGTGCGGTGTGACCCGTCCTGTAGCGTGATCAAAAAGTGCAGAGTCTTCTATCCTGTTGACAGTAAAAGAAGGTCTTTCAGTAACCCTGTAACCATTTTTAGACCCTACTGCTGAAGATCTCTCTGCTGACTTTTCTTCTTTGAAGCTTATAATGGGGGATTCTTCAGGAGCGTTTATCGCGCTAACTCTCCTCCCATCAAAACTTGCAGATAGGTCTTTATCGTTGTTAAGACTGTTTTGACCTCTGTCAATCTCTGGTGAGCTTTTTCCAAGTTTATTTACGTCTGACATAACTTTCTATCCTGATTCTGCAGTTATAGCTTTTAAGTTAACTTCATAAACTGTTTATTTACTTAGTTTATAACTTGTTGATTGTTAATTATGTTAAAAGTTAGATATATGCTTAGTCTATTATTTATTGCACCTAATCTGTTTGTAAACACCAATGAAGCTATCACAGCATATCTGTAGAAACAAGACCCTTCTCTGTTGAGTGAATACCGAGGGTCGGAAAAAATCCACAAGAAATTTTCCAAAAACGGGATTTTTTAGTCCGAAGTTTGATCATTATTGCATTTATTAATAGTAGCTATCAAAAATTTCTTATGAGGTTTAGATCCATGTATCAAATAAAATCTATTCAAAAATCTTCTCCTATTTTCTCAATGGGTGATGCTATATCCAAAATTAGAAGTAGGCACGTTAATAAACTCTGTCTCAAAGAAGAATCGATAAAAACCTTTTCTGTACAGACGCTGAACAGCTCTTACAGGTTTGAACATTATGGTATTCATAGCACTGGGAACAGTACTTGGATGATAGTGGAAGGACGTGAAAGGTTTATTGGAATGGTTGTTTGTCTTTTTGGGCTTGAATCAACAACTGTAGACCAAATAGTAGAAGGAGGTCGCCTTGCTATGTTCCCCTGCTCAGGAGATGACGACTGGCCAATCTATACAAGTGAAATACAGACCATATTGATAGATAGTTAAAATTGGTCTGGTCTAGAACAGACAAACTCTGGTTTGTCTGTTCTTTTACTCTATTTTTTGCTGAAAGTGAGGCTACATAGCTCTGCTTCAGCAACAATAATTACATCACCTTCTTTTAACTCAACTCTAGATACACGGTTTGATGGATCGTTAAGGAAAGTACCATTTGTTGAAACATTGTCTACCAAAACAAGCTTTCCGTCTTCAAATCTAACCCAAGCGTGTTTACTTGAAACTCGTCCATCAGGTACAACTATCTGACAAGTGCCTGCTTGGCGACCAATAGTTAGTCCTTGAGGAGTAATAGTGAAACGTTGCCCCAGTAGCATCCCTAAAGTACAGGTGAGAGTTCCAAAATTGACTGCAGAGATAGGAACCGTAGGGTCAGCATTAGGAGCTAAATTAGAAATAGCGACAGTTTTTTCATTGGGTTGGTTTGGAGCAAGCGGGGTGACAGAAGGTGGCGTAGCGTGTCCCGATCTATCTACAAAG
>JAEUQL010000489.1 GCA_016789295.1 Blastocatellia bacterium
TCCTTTAGATATTAGGCGTGTTGTTTCAGCGTCAACCTAAGGAATCCCCGTTTTTCAAAACGGGGAGGATGTCAATGGCTCAAAAAGTAATATCAGAAATAGCTTAACTCTGTCTGATAACAGAATAAAAATCTCTATTCCACTGATCAATCCGAGATCTTTAATATGGAGTTAAAACCTTTGTGGCCATCAGGCTCTCTCATACAATTACCGGGGTCTTCAACCCATTTTGAGTTGTCTACAATGTATTTATAGCGGTAACGCCCTGGAGGAAGAGCTGGGAGTGAGATCCTCCACAAACCATCTACCAAATCTTTTTTCATATGGAGCGTTTTTGTAGACCAACCATTAAAATCTCCAGCAAGTGAAACGCTTTGTGCATCGCTGTTGTGATATAGGAAGGTCATTTCTCCCATATCGATTACAGGTGAAGCTACTACGTCATAGTCACGGATTGCAGAATCCGAAAGAGCTTCAGCTACTGCTGCTGGAGCGTCAAGAATACCGTAGCCTTGGCGCAATACAGGGAAATAAGGAACGCGAATAGCGGTTGAGGTCAAGATCTGTTTAACAACTCTTGGTGGAATTTTCGGGTTTGCTTCAAGCATCTGTGCGATCACAGAAGTAACTAATGGTGCGGCAAAGGAAGTTCCATCAACGTGCTGGTATTTTGGATGAATAGCCTTCATCTCTCTTAAAGCTCTTTCAACCATAGCACGAATGAAGGGAGGAACCTGTTCACAGATCATTTCTGGAAGTTGGGCGGCCTCCCAGTTTCTTCGTGCCTCTCGGTTTATTGCTTGGCGCGTTGCAGATGCTATCTTCCAAAGAGCTTCAACTCTGTCAAATTGCTTTGTTTTGGGCAAAATTGGTGCAGGAACCCATATAGCAGGGGCAAGCAGTTCAGGTTTTAGAAATCCATCGGCTGTTGGACCAAAACTTGAGCAATACATTGAAGGTGGTGTATCGCACAGAGCTTTTGTTTTATGGTTACCTGGAGTGTTTTTGTCATCGTAACCACCAACCGTTATTACCGATGGAGAGTTACCTGGAGGAGTGACGTTGGGTTGGTCGGTACACCCAGAATTACCTGCCGATACAACTACAACCACACCAGCTTCAACAAGTGCTTCGGCTGCTAAATCAATAGCACTGTCTTTGTAAGGAATATCTTCATCTGCACCAAGAGAGATATTGACCAGTTTTATCTGGTAACGTTCTCGATTCTGCAGTACCCACTTCAGTCCAGCTTCTATATTCTTCGGTTCGATACCTTTTTTTGACCCAACTTTAACAAGTACTAGCTTTGCTTTTGAGGCAATACCTGCATAATGGCCATTCGACAGATAACCGTTGCCTGTTGCTGCAACTGCTGTTTGAGTGCCGTGCCAACTGTGTACGACAGGGTCTGCGTAGAGTTGCCTGTCACCATCTTGAGGCTTGGTGATATCGATATATTTCAGAATTCGGTTTTCTGGTTGGGTAAGATCTGGGTGCGCATAAAAACCCGAATCGAGAAAAGCTATTGTTACTCCTTCACCGGAAAATCTCTGATCGGCCTCCAACCTGAGAGGGGTGGGGATAATGCCAAAACGAGCTTCCAAGTTGGTATGGTTGGAACTCTCAGAAAATTGCTTGCTATTGAACATAATTTTTTTGTAGCGTATAGCACTAAGCTAGACAGCTACTCTCTAAAGCCTTATTAGCTCACTTAGTTAGACAGATTGTATTTAATATTCGTTGAGTAAAATATCACAGAAAAGAGGGTTTAATGAAGCTTTACTTTTTAGCTTTGGAAAAGTGTGCGAAATTCGAATATTTGGATATCAATCCGATTATATGAATAAACTTTTTAGAGAGATGACTCTTCTTTTTTCCCTTTGATATATGTAACTTCCCGCTACACACTATTATAGATGGTTTTCTGGTAGTAGGTTGGAGTTTTGGTCTCAAACTTGCTTATACAAAGAGCATCTCCATAGCATCAAATCCAAAAGCTTGAGGCTCTTTAATCGCAAGCTAAAATCTTTGTAGTAAGTTATGTTGAAGAAAAATTTTAGTTTTGGAGCTAAAGGAAAATGAGGAGGAAATCTGTTCAGAAGGGAGTAGCTTCTGAAGCTTCTTTTTAAGAAGACGAAAAAGCTTCAGCCTTTCTGAAACAGATACTAAAAATAACAGAGAACAACGCGACGAGAACTTGAGCTTATGGGAGATCATACTTGATTGATGTTCTTAGCCTTGTGTCTTAATCATCGCCGCTCTGAAATTTTTTCAGAGCTAACTTTATAGGGGAGGCTTTTGCCTCCTCTTTTTGTTTTTTCATTGCCTAAACAGAGATATTCCACACTTCAGAGAGAGATTAACAAATTGCTTGTTGAGTATAGAAAAAAGTACGTTCTTGAAGAGAGGCTTATTAAGATTGCTATAGAACTTGGCAATGCTGATAGAAAAATCTCTTATTGACTTACCGTCATCAAAATATGTAGAGTTTTATCTTCGTATTTTGCTGATCTCTTGACAAGATTAACAATTACAGAAGTTGGATCGTATCCCTGCTTACTCAACCTAACTTCGTAACTTCCTTTTGGAATTTGGTTGAAACAGAACTTACCATCTAAGCCTGTAAAACAGGCTGCCACTCTTTTCTGCTTTTCTTGCCTAGTTTTTAGGTCTAAGTTATGTGTAAGAGCTATATCAGGATTGTCAAAAACTTCAACAAGAACATTGCTAACGGGAACGGTTTTTTCATTAAACTTTGCCGCAATAGTAGCTGTTCCAGTTATTTGTTTAAGGTTTTGCTTCTCTGAAAGTACAAATTCTGTCCAACCCAAAAAGGTTGTGTCTTCTGGTGTTGCAGGTGTACATAGACACTTATCTTTTTGAAAGACATTGACTGTTAGTAATAAAAATAGAGCTAAATATAATGGCATTTTTCTCCTTATAAAAACCTTTTTTATTTTTTGGTGCTAAAAATAGTAGTTTATCAATCTGTGCTTATTAAAAAATCGGCAAAACGACAGTATTAAGTCCTTAAGATACTCTTACATTCTGAAGTCTCGGCAGCCCAACTCTTTAGAGGTGCACTTAGGAAATAAAATGCACTAGTGTGATTTTAATACGAAACGTTTAAATCTTTTCGACGATAATCTTGGCAAGGTTGAGTTCTAACAGAAAAGTTAGCAAAAATCGATCTTTTTATAAGATAAAGTATATTTATTGAGGAGTGCGTCTTATGGTTTCGAAAGTTGGTGGAGGTACGCCTGTAAACTCATTGGAACAGGTTAATAATCAGAGTGGGTCGAAAACTAGTGACAAGTTAGTTGCAAAAAGCATTACTCCAACACAAACTGACTCTTCCAGTGCTGGCAGATTGGGAGAGATGAATCTGGTGGCTGCAGCACTCAAGCAGCAGGTTGGAGGGACAGCTAAAGCTACAAAAGCT
>JAEUQL010000048.1 GCA_016789295.1 Blastocatellia bacterium
AGAATCTTTGTCGAGATATTTATCTACATCTGGAACAAACGCTTCTATGAATTCTATGAAAAAGACGGTGAGCAGTTCTTTGAATATTGCATCATGGTTGATGGTTTCTTTCTTTTCGGTCTGATCGTTTTGATCATTCTGATCATCGGGGTTTTGTTCTGCTTTAACTATTCCCATTATCTATTACCTCATGCTTCACAAATGGTTCTGTAATAGATAAATGCAATTTCTTGAGCTTTTTCGCCCAACTTCTGCAACTTTTTTGAAAAAATTTCCTGTAGTGTTACAAAAGTCAGTCAAAAATCTATCATTCCTCGACAGAAGATCTTGGCCAAAGGTTTTATCTTGGTCATGAATGCAGCTCTTGAGAAAGCGAACCTTTTCAACCGAGAGTTCCTTGGATATTAGGCGTACTGTTTTAGCGTTGATCTAAGCAGTCCCCTTTTTTAAAACGGGGAGAATGTCAATTGATATCAAGCTGCTTAAAAGCCTTTATGACGCGGGCAGCGTTCTTTCTCCAAGTGTAACTAGCAATGGCATCTTCTCTTGCCTGCTTACCAAGTCGCGTTCTTTCTTCTGGGTTAGCAGCTAACTCCATTATTATTTTGGCCAACTGTTTGCTGTTGCCAGCTTCTACAAGGCAGCCGTTCTTACCATCTTTGATTACATCGCCTACTTGTCCAAGTCCACTTGCAACAATAGCTTTACCCATTGCCATATACTCAAAAAGCTTTGTTGGTGAGCCGAAAAACTCGCTTCCGTCTTCCATTTTTACAGTAGGGGCAACCAGTATGTCACAAGCATCAAGGTGAGAAGGGACACTTTTGTGGCTCAGTTTGCCTGTAAAAGTAGCTCTGCTACTACAACCTGCGTCTTGTATCTGCTTCTCGACGGCGGGTTTTAGATTTCCGTCACCTATCAAAAGGAAGTGGCAATTGGCATCTTCTGGAATCTCCGTTATGGCATCAGCAAGCACTGGAACACCGTGCCATGGGCCAAAAGTACCTACAAAACCAATCAATGTTTTGTCTTTAATTCCTAATTTTTCTCTGATCTCATTGCCACCACGTCCAGGTTTGAAGACTTCCGGGTCTACTCCATTCGGATTTACTTCTATCTTTTCTGCTGGATAGCCATCTTTTACTAAGTTCTGTTTAACAACTTCTGAGACAACAAAAACAATGTGTGAGCCTATGAGGTTAAGTTTTTCGAACTTTTCTAGTAGCCAAAGAAGGTTGACCGAATCCCAATAACGACCTATCCAGACTTCAGAGCCATTAAATTCGAGTATAAGAGGGATGCCTGTTAAACAAGAGGCTGCTACACCGGCCCAACTGAATCTGCTGTAGCGGTGATAGATGAAGTCAGGACTAGCTTTTTTTATCAACTTTATTGATCTAAAAGTAAAAGTAAGGTTGTTCCAAAGCTCAAAGACCATACGATTGGAGTTAAAAAATGGAGATGGATGGATAACTTCAATAGGAATTGGCTTGATACCTGAGATTGCATCGTTTGACACAAACTGCAACGATGCACCTTCGGCAACTGCCCCGGTTGAAAAGCCGACTATGTGGCTGTTGGAACCTCCCGTCTGTGCTCCACTGGTCGGAGTGGTTCTGATGAAGACTATTTTTGGCTCTCCTTGCCCTTGCCACTTCTTTGGCTTTGCAGGAAAGTAGCAAACTTTGAGTTCAAGCAGTAGAGTGAAGAGCCAAGAGAGCAGTATGACCAGTCCAGAGCCAACTATTTCAACTAGAAAGTGAGGGATCTCAATGGCTATGATGCCAAACCTAGACCTTCTTATTCCACGGTCATGACAGTCCACTAACCAGCACTCTTCTGCCCCAGTAAGTAACCCAAAGAGCATCATTGGTGTCTGCCTTGTCTGCCACTCAAAGCGGTCACAGAAGATAAGAAAGATATCTCTCTCGTTCTGCCTCAATTTTTTTAGCCAGGTAAGCTTTGAACCTGTTTTTATATCGTTTTTGTCTACTTTTTCTATCTTGACATCACCATACTTTCTTTTTATCCAGTCAACTGCTGCATGGCTGTCGTTTGAAAGGTCTACGAGTGTAACCTGAAGAAGTCTGTTTGACACCTGTTCTTTACAAAACTTTCTATAGTAGTAGTAATGGAGTGAAAAGTTGAGGGTTGCACCAAAGGCAAGCATCCACGCTGCCCCCATCATTGCAAAACGTGGAATAACTAAAAAGAGGCTGAAGACATTTATCAGACCTATTGCAAAGGAGATGTTGCGTAGTTCGCCACCTCGTCCGTGAGCCGAAAGAAAGCCATTATAGGGCTGTATTAGACCGAGAAGACAAGAGCCTATGGCAAAAGGAAGCATCAACTCGCCAGCAGGTGCAAAATCTTTTGAGTAGATAAGAACTATTAGATAAGGGCCAAGTACTATTAAGCCAAGCGTTCCTACAATAAGTAGCAAGAAGTTTGACTGTGCAACTATGCGTTTGACTGAAAGGTCGTTTGCAAAAGACTTAAACCTTGTGATCGACATCGATCTAGAAAGATTAATGAGCGGCTCAGAGAACTTTTGTGCTACTGCATAAAAACCAAATGCAGTAGTGCCAAGGAAGATAGGGATCAGAACACTATCGAGTTTGGTCGAAGCCATAGAAGTGACTCTTCCAAGATATATATCCAGCCCAAAACGGCGGGTTTCATCAATTATTTGACGAACACTGAGAGTCAAATTGGCAAAACTTGGTTTGAGAGCAGCTACAACAACAAAAGTTGACAGAGTAGTCCCTGTCAGAGATGCCAGCAGAACATTTTTTGGAGAGTCTGCACCCAAGAGTAGCGTTGCTGCAATGAAGCTGAAAGATGCAGCAGGAAGAATTAGGCGCTGAAGGGCAAGCGTCTTGATGCGATTGAGTCCTTGACAAGCTTGTTCAAGAAAGAATTGCATAGGAATGCCTACACATAGGGGAGCACTCATAAGAAGAATATCTTTTACTTCTGTATTAAAGAGTTGGTCTATAAACTCTGCCAGAAGAGCGATCATTAGGCTAAAGAGTAGGCCAATTGAGAGACCAGCAGTTATCAAACCACCAAGTATCTTCCTCTCTCCTTCAGTTCCTCGCTCTATTGCTAACAGTCTTGCTCCAGCCGAGGCTATTCCAAACTCAAAGAAGTAGCTAAGAAACTGAATAATAGAGATTGAGCAGAAGACAAAGATGCCAAACTTATCACGCCCAAGCCAGTTTGCCATTACTGCACTGGCTGCTGCATTGAGTAGTGTGCTGGAAATCTGGGCAGCAAAAAGTAGCGTTGTCTGTCGAGAAGTTTCGCTGTAGATCAGCTTTTTTATCGAACTAGAAGAAGAATTTTCTTCAGGGCTATTCTCCTTTTTTCTCCCACTTGGCAAGTCTTCTTCTGCTCCTATTGGCTTGCCAGTTTTGACACTGCTCATCTCTTTTTATCTACTCTCTCTATACTCTTTGTCTATTGCTCTGTTCTCATATGAGGAGTGGTTGGTTCAATGGCCACAAGACGGTCTTCTATCCAGTGTTCATACCACAAACTCAGATTGAGGAGTGACCAAAGGTTGAAGCTGTAGTCTATTTTGCCAGACCTATGAACATCGATCAGTGTTTTAATGTAGTCGTAATTGAAAAGCTCTCTTTTTCTGAGAGGTGACCTCATCAAAGAGTCTTGAACAAACTTAGACATTCTATCGATGAACCATTCTTTGATAGGAAGCCCAAAACCTTGCTTTTTACGATAGATAATATTGTCTGGGAGTACCCCTTCAAGAGCTTTCTTTAAGATATATTTTGCCTGGCCGTCTTTATATTTGAGCTTTCGAGGGATATTCATTGCAAACTCAACCAGTTTATGGTCAAGGAATGGGACTCGCGCCTCTATCGAGGTTGCCATAGTTATTTTATCGACACGCATTAAGAGCAGTTCGGCAAGGCGCATTTTCAGCTCAACATAGATAAGCCTTTCTAGAAAGTCTGCTGAAGGCTTCTCTGCACGTATTTTGTCTATATGGGCTTTCGCCACAGTGTAGGAAGAGAGCGAGCGGGTGCGGTCTCGATAACTTTTTGAAAGCAGGTCTCTTTTTGAAACCTCGTCATAAATGATTACACCACCCCAGAAAAGCTCTTCTCCAGACCCCATCCTTCTAACAAGTTCGGGAAAGAGTTTCTTACCTCTTGGTAGAAAATGTTCAGCAATTGTATCTGCAAAAGGAGCAGTAATGAAGCCAGCTATTTTGCGGGCAAACATCGGCATATGCTCTACATTCTTCCATACCTTCTCATAGAGATTGAGATAGTCTATATAGTTGCTGTAGCCACTAAAGATCTCATCTGAACCTTCACCTACTTGGACAACAATAGTGCCACTGTCACGTACAAGCTTTGAAACATAGTAGAGTGGAACACAGACAGGGTCGGCTATCGGCTCGTCCTGATGGAAGATCAGGTCTGGTAAGAAATCGACTACATCTTCAGGCCCTATCATCACTTCGTGGTGGTCTGTACCGAAGTGGTGGGCTATTTGACGAGCGTATTCGAGTTCGTTGTAGCCATCTGCGCTATTAAACCCGACAGTGAAAGTTCTTACTGGCTTGTTCATTGCTCGTGCCATTAAAGCAACGTTTGCACTTGAATCGACCCCACCAGAAAGGAAGACGCCAAAAGGTACATCGCTCATCATCTGCTTCTCTACCGACTCAGCAAGCAATGTCTGTATGCGGTCTATACAAAACTCTTCGCTATAGTCCTCTTGAGGACGAGCAACAATAGCATCCCAGTAGTTTCTAATGCTTATTCTGCCGTGAAGGTCGCAGACTAGAATATGACCGGCTGGAAGTTTCTTGATTCCACGAAAAAGTGTCCGTGGTGCAGGCGTAGTGAGAAACGTGAGGTAGTGGTAGAGAGACTCTTCATCTACATCACGAATTACTTGTGGATGAGCAAGTAATGACTTTATCTCTGAAGCAAAGAGCAGTTGTCCTTGCACTTCTGTATAGTAAAGCGGCTTGATGCCGAGCCTATCTCTGACCAAGATAAGCCTTTCTTGGTTACTGTCCCATAGAGCAATTGCAAACATTCCTTCTATTGCTTGAACAAAATCGAGGCCGTGCTCTTCATATAAGTGCAGGATAGTCTCAGTATCAGTATTAGATTTATATATATGTCCTTTGGAGAGGAGTTCAGCACGAAGCCGTTTGTGGTTGTATATCTCTCCGTTAAAGCTTATCCATATTGAACCATCCTCATTGGCCATCGGTTGGCGGCCAGATGCAGAGAGATCAACTATAGAGAGCCTTCTGTGACCAAAACCTACACGCCCGTCTGGTGATATGTAGGTTCCTGCATCGTCTGGACCACGATGTAGCATGCGGTCGCGCATAGACCTGATCAAAGATTCGCTGATCTCAAATTGAGTGTTGCTATGCTTAAAAATGCCACAGATTCCACACATATCTTCTTGCCTTATGACCTTAAACTTTTAACTAGAAACTTTTGAGGCTTGTTTCTTTATACGCTATAGTCTTTGAAAGACCATAGATTACAAAAGAAGCTTTTGAGCCATTTTATTCCAAAAACGGACTGACAACAACCTATCAACTTTTTCCGTCTTTCACATATCAGCAAAAAAGGCTACTAGTAGTAGGGTACAAAATTCTGACTATACTAGAGTTGAAAGTTAGACTTAGAAAAGCTCTGCTAAAATAGGGCTTAAGTTAGCAGACGGCTGGATTTAAGAGAGCATCTACTGACAACCCTGCCACTACATGCTAAAGTCAAACCAATCAAGGAGATCAAAAATGAGAGGATTTCTTCACAATCTGTTCCATAGCTTCCTAGTTTTGGCCATTCTATTTGGTTTGTCAGCCTGTTCTAACACAACTCAACAGCCTGTTGATGACAAGTCTTCTCAACCTTCAAATAGTTTGGGAAGCCCTAATGGCAAGCAACCGAGCAATCAAGAGAAAGAGACTGAAGAGACTGAAAAAGAGAAAGATGAAAAGAACCCTCAAACTATTTCTCCTGAAAAATCGCCTTCAGAAGAAGAGAAAAAGCCTACGCAAGAGACCAAACCTTCAAACAGTCCGTTGAGGCCAAAGCTTCCGCCAGACTTGAAGCCCAAGAGAAAAGTAGACACAGCCAAGGTGAAAGACTTTAGTCTTGAGGTTTAGCGTTTTCGTCTACAACTCTACGAATATCCATCATACTAAACCCATGCTGGGCAGTCAGTGCTCTGATTGGAATGTTGCGTGATATGTTATTAGGAAGGTTAAGCTCTCTAATTATAACTTCAACAGATACACCTGTTGCTTCTTCAACCTCTTGCAAAGTCATCGACCCACGAACAAGCTTCTTCTCTCTCTGACTATCTGCTGTATGAGTCGTCTCAACAGGAAAAAACAGAGGAGCTGAAACAAGTGCTACAAGAGCTGCCAAACCTACGACTCCAAGCACCAGTCGATGCCCAGAACTTTCTGACTTGCGCCCTTTGATCACACAGACAATCCATCTCCAATGAAGCAGAATGTGAACAACTAGCGCAGCAAGCATCACAACAGCAACCCAGAAATGGAAATTGCCCCACTGATGCCTATCAAAGCCCAAAATCAGAGAACGCCGTCCAGATCCTGGAGGAAGAATATAGTGGATCAGAACACCTGATGTAGTTAAAAAGAGAAATGCTGCAAAAGCAACACTGTCAACTATAAAGTTTATCTTTGTACGGTTTACCACAGTATCATAAATTCTCTATTTTCCAGCTAGTTTCTAACTATCCTATAGTCTCTAGCTATTTTTCCAGGGCCATTGTGGGAATTGGTCAAGGAGCTTTTTATCAACCTGTTTTATCCAAAGAAAATCTGTATATACTTTTGATAATGACACCAACCGGCTTTTTATTACCATAAGAATAAGTGTAGACAGAAAAGTTTTGACATCCTCCCAGTTTTGAAAAACGAGGACTGCTTAGATCTAGGTCTTGTTGATAACCTACTACTTTTTCTTTTGACAATTGCTCTACTTCTTTTCGGACATCCTTACCAACTATTGTTCTGGTTCATCAAGACGTCTAGTAGCCTTAAATTCTTCAGGAGTCAGTGTTTTATCATCATCTTCGACTTCTTCAATCTCTTCAAGCTCTTCAAGTTCTTCAAGTTCTACAGTGATCTCGTCATCTATGAACCTCATAGTCACTTTCTGCTCTTCACTCAGCTTCACTGTAACATTCTGGTCATCAGTAAGCTTTCTTGTTGCATCTGGATCTTCTGGAACCTTGGTTTCTGCTGTTGTTAAATCATCTGGATGGAGTAGCCCTTCACCTTCAAAGTGAGCAACTACTACAGTAATGTTATCTTCTCCACCACGTTGGTTTGCCAGTTCCACAAATCTTTCAGTAGCTAATTTAATGTCAGAAAAGTCATCAAGTATTTCTAGCATCTCTTGACTTTTTACTTTTGATGAAAGCCCATCTGAACAGAAGATAAGAATGTCGTCCTGCTTAAGTGTAACAGTGTCAAAAACAGGATTTACGTTTGACTGAACACCCAAGGCTTGGAGAATAACGTTTCGGCTCATGTGCTTTTCAGCCTCATCTTCTGTCATTATTCCTCTTTCAACTAACTGCCAGACTAGAGATTGGTCTTTTGTGATTTGGACTATATTTCCATCTCTGACTAGATAGCACCTTGAATCTCCAACTTGGGAAACATGCGCTACATCACCGTCTATTATCGCTGCAGTGATTGTTGAACCCATACCAGAATACTCGGCATTGTCACGGCTTTCATTAAATATCTTCTCATTTGCAGTTTGTATAGCTGTGCGCAGCTTTTCAAACTTTGAGACATAGACAGTGTTTGGGTCTGACTGGATCTGTAGCAGTTTATCTCTTACTATGGAAACAGCAAGTAGACTTGCAACCTCGCCTGCCAAAGCACCACCCATACCATCAGCAACAGCTATGATCGATCCAAACTCTCCTTGCTCAATACATATAGCTGAATTAAAAGTCTTTCCATTAGTTGCTGTCCAGGAATCTCTCTTGGTCAAATCTGCTATCAGATAATTATCTTCATTCCCATTTCTAACTCTACCAACATCCGTCATAGCAAAAATATGAATGTTAACTTTGGAGTCTGTTAAACCTTCATTTTGGATGTCCATTCTAACAACTCTCCGTTTCTCTAGTTTCTTTGATGGTCAGAAAAGTAGGTAGTAAAAATATAAACGGAAAGACATAAATCTGCTCATAACAAAGCTTTTCTTTCTGACCCATAATTACTACCATTTTTATTTAACCAGTCCCACTAATTACTTCTTATAGCGACTGGATACAAAAGAATCTACAGCTCAATAAGTTAGGACAAGTTTTCACATTGCAGTTGATAGTATTGCAGGAGACTCCGAAATGTCTATTACTTCTTTTAAGCTCGCACCTATTTTCTGCTCTAACTTCTGACCTTAACTTGAAGCATCCGTTCTGTTACTGCAACGAAACCATATATTACTTTAACCTCTGACACTCTCACATAGACCGTTTTGCCAAAAAAGTTTGGGCTATTTTGCTCCGGTAATTAAACCTCTTACAGGACTCGTTGTAGAGATAAACTGTTTTAGATCCTCATAAGGAATAAAAGCGTCTACCTGATCGCCAAGTGCGTGAGCCACTTCAAAAGAGAAGGTTATTCCCTGCGAATCTAAAGTCCAGTTTTTGTAGTTCTCTATATTTGGAGACAGATCAAATATTGCATAACCAGAGTCAGCATTTAGCTTCAGACAGATCTCAGATAGTCTTTCTAAGTATTTAGACCCAGGAGTAAAGAGGTCTGAAAGCTTCAACACTTTTCCTGTTCTTCTATTGTAGTTAAAAACAGCCGTTGAACCATTTGGATATGCACCTCCTGCAATGTAAGTACTGATATCTACTCTAACACTTATCAAATCTTTGTTTGCAAAACGTATTTCGTAAATGAAATCTAATGTGCTTGTAGCTATGCTGTCATCTTCTGGCTGCTGACGACCATCATCATTAGTATATTCAGCAACCTGTTTCTTAAAATCCTCAAAGTAGCTGTTAACCAGTTCTTCCATAGCTTTATTGAACTGCTTGTCACTGTTGGTCAATTCACCTTCAAGCTGTGGATAGACACTGTCAAAAGTATATTTGAGACTTTTATTCTCTTCTTTGAAATCTTTCGAGGCTACTTTGATGCCTTCTCCAAAATCATGAAACTCTTCAACCAAAGTAAACTTAGTTGACTTTTCGGTGTTTGGTTTTGACCAGTTGCCCTCAAGTTTTAGCCTGGAAGTTCCTCCAGACTCTTCGGAAATAAAAATACCGTTGAATATTCCTGTCTCAAATTCACCCGAAACCCCACTTTCGGCATTGGCTTTATACTCAGTCTCTTTCATAGTAAATCCGCCATCGTTGGCAGCCGTGCCATTGAGGGAGAGTGAACTAAGAACCCCTATAAACTTCGGTTTTGAGCCAACATACTCATAGGTACCTCTCAATTCTTTACCATCACGAATTAAATACATGCGTACACTGAAAGTATCTATTTTTCCAGTAAAAATCTTACTAAACTTTGAAGGAATGGTTGATATCAAAGGTGCTTTCAAAGTAGGTTGTGCCACTTCAACATTTGCTTTTTTTGTCTCTTGCTTTTGTCTAGGCTCTTCTTTTTTACAAGCAAAAATTAAGATAGAGAGAATTATTAAAAATAGATTGCATAATCTTTTCATCTTCACCATTACCTCTAAACTGCAGACTGTCCAAAAACCATTGCACGCTTTCCATCAGGAAGTTGCCGAGTAAACCGATCTAGTGCAGCAAGGTAGCCTCTAGCTTGTTGCTGAAACTCTCTTATATCACTATTTTGAGCTGTATAACGCTCTATCAAACTAAGTTCTTTGACAATAGTTCTACACATGGTTGATTGCTCAAAGTAGGAAGCCCCATCAGGTCCTACTATTTCGTGTTCTGGATATACCTGCTTGTAGTACCAAGAAAGCAGTGCATAGTACTGCATACATAGTACAGGATATTTCATCACATATTCGCGTCTACTACGTGCAAAGCTGAGTAGATGGTCTCTGACCCTGCTATCTCGTTGTAGTTCAAGCAGTGCTTTTGGCTCCACACCAAGCATTCTTCGTTGCTCATTGAGTCCTATTGTTTCAATATACTGATAGAGCACACGTCTACCATCAGTAACAACTTGTATACAATCGAGCATTACACCAACAAGGAAGCATTCGTGTGCTTCCTCAAGTACTCGGCGTCCGCGATCATCTAGAACTACTATATCTTGAAATTTGGTCTCGAACCTATCTATATGAAGCTCCTCTGAAAGATATAAATTCTGATAGTGAAGCTTCATATTGGTTATCTCATCACCAAAATTTATAGGAATACCACCTACTTCACTGTAGAAAACTATCTCTGAGGAATCTGGTACAGAGAAGATCGAAGGAGTAGGATCGCCTGGTGGTGGGATTTTGTTGGTCAATAGCCGCTTCAGTTCTGATGTATTTGTCGGGTCGGAACGTTCTGGCAGACCTATTAGCATGCGGTTGCGTTCGTTTGTTAGCCGAAATCCTCTCTGCTGACCACCACCGTGTAACCAGAACTTCGAATTATCATAAACGAGTCGAAGTTGAGACTCTCTATCTTCTACGCGCTTAAACTTATCCCAGAGAGCTTCAACAACATCAAAGTCTCGACCTATGTCGTTAAAGACTGTTCGGGTGAGTTCAACTATCTGCTCTTCAACATTTGCTTGGCCTTCGGAAGCTATCTTTTGTGGTAGCTCCATCACTGTCACACGCAAACGTTGCAGAATCTGATCGCCAACATCTGCAACTTTCTTTGTTGCTGTCGCACCTTCCCCAAGATACTTTGCATAGTATTTGCGGTCGATATCATCACGGCTGTATAGAAGAAGGGAGAGTTCTTGTACTGGTAACTCGGCGAAATAGTCAAATTTTGCTGTCAAACTCTTCTTGAGTGATAGTAAGTCACCACCTAAAGTGTAAAGTTTACCTATCAAACCATCAACCCGAACTTGCCCACTATCTAGCCGGTCTATAACTCCAATAAAACTCACCAACTCATCTATCAGATTTATTGCAGCACTTCTTACACGCTTGTGTAATAGATTTTTCAAATGCTCCTGAGCAAGTTTTTCAAAACGACTAAGGTCGTAGCGAATGATAATAGCTTTTCTTCCATCCCAGTTACTACGACGTTCGTGAACGGCTATTTCAGCCAATAGATTATTGAGTAGCTTGTTAGACCTCTCTGCCCTCCTTCCAAGTTCTTCTTCTTCAGCAGCAAATTTTGCTCTGTAGTTGTGGGCTTTATCAGTAAGTACAAAAGAGACCTGTTTGAGAAGGTCTATGGCATAACCAACATTTTGATGAAACTGATTGATGACGCGACCTATCTCACGCTCTATTGACTGTCCAGCTTGCTTAACCAACTGCTTTTTGTTGAAGTGTATGACCCGTGCGTAATCGCCCCACTGCTGTGGATCTGGGCTTTTATTTTCGGCTTCAAATTTTACAAGCTCTGCTTCTACAGCAGCCGTCAAAAACTGCTTGAGGCTCTGGCGTTTCTGTGCATGCACCCCATCCTGAGCTTGCCTAACAACTTCTGTTGCCCATTTTGAAATAAATGAATCGATAGAGCGACTCTGTCCGCTACCATCATCAACAAGTGGCTTTAAGATATCGTGTCGCTGCTCGGTCACACCTTGTCGTGTGGCAGTGCCTTCATACAGGTTGGCGGCAGGAAGAAAGTTGTCGAGAACGTACTGTGTAATAGCTCCTGCATTGTAACCACTGCCAGAGAGATTCCCCCAACTCTCCACTACATCAACAGCAAGTTTATAAGCACAAGCAAGTTTTATGCGATCCAGAGGTACAGTCACTGAAGCAAGCCCTACCGAAGAGTAACGACACATAAACTTCTGATCTATTATGGTTCTTCCATCTTCATTGAGGTGCTTGAAAGCAAACTCATCTACTAGAAACTGGTCAAGGTTGACACGAACACCACGCTTATAACCTGCAAACTCGCCTTGAGAGAAATCTTTGAAGATGTTGTCGGCAAGCATGTTAAAAATCAGTGCTTTTGAATTGTTGTCAACCGTCTTGCCTGCTGCGTTCATGCTGTCAATCGTGTAGCAGTAGTTAAAGACAGGTGGAGCAATCTGTCTTGGAAGACGATCTGGCCATTCAACATTGAATCGGTTTTCATAACTATAGTGCTCTAGTTCTTTTAGTGCTGCATAGCTATTAGCAAAGATTCTTGGAACTTCACTTCCAAAAAGACGTGGCATCACTAGAAAACCCACGCTTGTAAATGGCTGTCCTGCAAAAAGATCTTTAACCAGAAAGGCTGCATCGAGAAACATTCCGCTTCCTGTCCCACCAGCTATTGAACAGACCACATAGACGTTGAATCGGTTTGATCCTTCAACCTCCATTCCATGGCGATCAAGCATCAGTTTCATGTTTTCAACATTTCTGATCCGTTCACCTGCCTTCTGTATTGCTTGACGTATCTCTTGATAATGCTCAAAAAAACCCAGTCGGCTGTAAGCCCTGATCTGTCCAGCACCTTCTGTCATAGTGCCAAGCTTGTTAAGTCCTTCATAAAACCATGCTTTGATGTGTGGATACTGGTTCAGATCATTGGTTATCCTTGCAGTATCGGCTATGGTAGCCATTATCTTCTCACCCTGACTGAACTTTACTTGTTCAGCAAAGAGACGTGCACCTACATCTTTTTCCGTTAGGTCTGTATCTATCCATAGATAATTGACTATGGGGAAGTTTTCTAGTTGACCATACTTTTCAAAAAAACGCTTACGAACACGCAGCAATACCTCTCCGCCTGTTCCACCAATACCAATGATCAACGTTGGAGTAACTTTGACTTGAGCCAGCTTCTCAGCCGTCCGTTTGCCTTGAATCAGTATCTGATCGCTCACTCTATTTACCTTCTATCCAAGATTTTATGCTCTTTACCTGCCTGATGAGAAAAGCTCCACCATTTTGAAAAGAGATATTTTAACCTTAAACCAGAAATAGCAAAGAACCATAAGGAGCAAATATTTCACTCCTTTATGGTTCTTTGCAATCTTTGGCTCTTTATTGGCTGCTATTTTCTTATGCCAAAATTCTCGGCTCCCGTAAAACTTTCCGGCGAAAGCAGACCAAGCCATGGGTCTGA
>JAEUQL010000490.1 GCA_016789295.1 Blastocatellia bacterium
TTGTAGGTATTGTTGAGGCCAAGTAATGTAACACCAACAATAAGCCCTGAGAATATAGTTCCTGTCATTATTGCTATCTGCATCATTCTAGGTGTACCACCAACCAGAAAGCCAGTCTTCAAATCTTGTGAAGTTGTTCCAGCATTAGAAGCACATATGCAGACAACAGCAGCTACAGAAAGTGCTACTGCACGAGTTTCTACTCCGGTCTTACCTAAAACAACAAAGATTAAACAAGTCATTAGCAGTGTAGCAATTGTCATTCCTGATATAGGATTTGAGGATGAGCCTATCTCGCCAGTGATTCTTGATGAGACTGTCGCAAAGAAGAAGCCGAAGGCTACGATCATTACTGCACCAAGTATGCTTATATTTAGTTGTGGTATTAAGGAAAGTCCAACAACAAGTGCAAGTGAACCATAAAGCACTACACTGATAGGCATGTCGCGCTCTGTTCGCAGTACACTAGTTTCGCTACTTTTACCAAGTGATTTCAGATCAGAGATGCTCGATCTAAAAGCACTTACAATCATAGGAAGCGATCTAAGCAGACTGATTATTCCACCAGAGGCTACCGAACCAACGCCTATGTAAAAGACATAGTATTTTCGTACTTCATCTACACTCATTTCTGAAATAAGCTTTGTTGCTGGATACATTGGAGAAGCGAGACCATCGCCAAAAAGCTTTATGACAGGAATGAAGACCAGATAAGACAGTGCGCCTCCAGCAAGCATTATTGCCGAAATTCGAAAACCGATGATGTAGCCAACACCTAAAAGCTCTGGAGATATCTCTGCTGATACAACTGCTATGCGCTCTGTGGTCTTAGAGAGTCCTCTATAGAAAGAGAGTGCATATTCTGGAACTGCATACCAGAGGTTCAGTCCTGAATTGAGGAATTTGTAAAGCACTCCAATACCAAAACCGGTAAATACCGTCTTTGCTTGCATTCCTCCACGCTCACCAACTATCAACACTTCTGCGCAAGCAGTCCCTTCTGGATAAACAAGCTTGCCGTGTTCTTTGACTATGAGTGCGCGTCTGAGAGGTATCATCATAAGCACACCTAACACACCACCAGCAAGAGCGATAATCGATACATACCAGATTGAAAGATCGTAGCCAAGTATCAAAAGTGCTGGCATTGTAAAGGCAACACCTGCAGCAATTGATTCACCAGCAGAACCAGTAGTCTGCACTATGTTATTTTCCAGAATAGAAGATTTTCCAAGTGCTCTAAAGACTGTGATTGAAAGTACAGCTACAGGTATAGATGCACTAACCGTCAAACCTACCTTTAATGCAAGATAGACTGAAGAAGAACCAAAGATTATCCCTAAGAGGGTTCCAAGTATCAGTGCTTTTGCCGTTAGTTCAGGTAGTGATGTTTCAGGACTTATAAAAGGTTTAAAATTCGATCCGTCTCTGTTTTCCATTCCGTCTCTCTTTATGTCTTTGATTTTTTATAGGAATTTGCCAGACAGTCTAACAGATTAGCTGGCTAATGCGTCCAACAAAATTAGAGTTTGCATACCAAAATCAATTCAGTAAGGTCACTTAAAATCACCCATTACCTAATGAAAGCACGTTAAGAAGCTATGCATGTAGAGTATTATTAGTACCTCTGTTTGTTAGAAATTTGTTTTGAAGAAACTCTACTGGTGGCCAATATTTTATTTATAAGGTTTTCTGGTCTTTTTCATTTTTTCGTGATCCTTTGATCTCCTTTTCTATCTATAAGACTTGTTCTGAAGGTGATCTGTAGAGAAACATGTTTCTATAGAATTTCCAGAACATTTTGGGAACAAATTGGAATTAGTGAAGTGAAAGAGCTAGCTGCTGATTTAAGCAAGTTCTCTAGAAAATAGTAGAAAGCTAGAAATGCAGCAATTAAAATTGTTTGAAAGGTTGCTTCGATTATGAACAAACAGCTCTATCTTCACAAAAAAATAGCCTTTGTGTTTTTGTTCTGTCTCCTTTTTTCCCCTTTTATCACTTTTGCTGAGACCACTAAGAGTGCCCAACGAAAAAGCGCATCTCAACCAAAGCGTGAGTTTGCTCTCCGTGATTTTACATTTACTGACACCTCACTGAAGGCAGTTATTAACAATATAGCTGAGCTTGAAGCAATAAATGTTCTGTTTGAAGATGGGATAAGTAGAATAGTAGAAACAAAGAAAATAACTTTTATTGTAAAGGGAGTTTCAGCACCTCGCGCCCTAGAGATGATTCTTCTTTCTCAACGGCTGTCATATGCTCCTATTGATAAGAAAACAATAGTGATCTTTACAGAAGCTCAGGCTAATAAACAGCGCTACGAAAAAATGATGGTTCGTGCCTTTTATATCAAGTATGCAGATATCAATGAGGTTCGAAATGTTTTGCAAGCAGCTTTAGGTATCAAGCAACTAGTGCCACTTAAAGATATTAGAGCTATTGTAGTTCGTGATGAGGAAGAAACTATTAAATTAGCCGAAGAAATCATTGCTCGTGTAGACAAACCACAACACAAGTTCACGTTTGATGTGAATATCTATGAAGTGAACAGTCAAACATCAATTCAACTCACTAATCCATCAGGGACTTTGTCTACAAAAGACCTTAAAGGTTCCTTAAAATTGATAGGCTCTACTAAAGTACACGCTGCCGAAAACGAACAAGTAGTTCTAAGCACAGCTATTCGTATACCAAACGAATATCAGAAAAATCTTGCTATTTCTGATGATGAACAAAAGACCGACGCAACAGAGCAGAAGAAACAGAACTCAGAAACAAGACGAAATGCTGAGGTTAGCTTAAACCTAGAAATGGCTTCAACCGTGGAAGCAGATTATCTTAAAGTGAGAATGCAAGTGACACTAAGAACAGCAGACATTACACCAGGTGTAGTATTCAATACATCTATAAAAGAGCTAGTTAGTATAAAAGAAGGTGAAACAAAAGTTATTGCTAGCACATTTTCGTCAGCTGGTGAAACATCTACTGCTTTAGATCGGAAAGGTAACAACCCGAACTTCATTGTTACAATCACTCCTCATGTGATCCAAAAACCTGTCATAACTGCATCTGATCAAATATCAGTAGGTCCAAATGGTACTGCAACGAGTTTTGGCATTACCCCTTCACTAGAAGAGTTTCTGACAAAAGCTGAACAGGAACCGCAGAAATAGATACTTGTCTCATCAATAGGTTGCGCCAATTGATGGCTTAACAGTAAATAAGAGTTTTAAGTTTAGAGATAGGCTTTCAGCACCCTGGAACTGCACATCCAACTTTGGCAATAGCTATCTCTCGAAGTTCATCAGCTATAGAGAGAGTCTTTCTTATAGCTAGCTTGGCTCTCTCTTCTGCTTCTGGACTAGTTGCGTATTTTTCTAACATTTCTAAGCCAAAGTTGTGATGCCAGTACTCATCTGGTTGAACCTGCTCTTTATAA
>JAEUQL010000491.1 GCA_016789295.1 Blastocatellia bacterium
ATATTCTTATCCTTCTTACCATTTTTATCTAAAACAATGACCTGTAGAAGATAACTGCCAGGCTGAAAATCTTTTGAGATGTTGAGCTGTCCACCAGTAACTATCCTTTTCAAATCAGGTTGTTGTCCAAGTTCTAAAGGTTTGAGATCGGAGTTGGTTATAGCAAGCCCATCTTTGTAGAGGATGGTTTTGGCTTCAAGAGCAGTGGAAGAGTTTTTCTGTTGAGCATTGTAGATGAGATAGCCAAAGTCCATAACCATACCCTTCTTGAACTTTCTGACAGCAGGACTGGCCATTGGGTCAACGGCTTCGGGGTTTGAGCGGTCACGACCAGCAATGACAATGCCAGACAGATGGAAAGCACCTTTTGATATGTCAGGAATCTCTATGTACTGACTTGCAGAGCCTACTTGAGAAGAAGAAGCATCTCTAACAGCAATTCTAAACTGATAAGATCCTGGTTTTTTGACTGGGAGGTTGACAGTCTGAACAATTCCATTTTTGAGAGCTTGCTGATAACCATCTTCATTGAGAGATATAGTTATACTGTTGGACTCTTGATCTACAACATTGCCATTGTCTCCAAAGAGTAGTCCTACAATATCGATCTGTGCTTGTTGACCTTCATTAGATTTCTTAAAGACAAGATCTTTTCCATCAATATAGATCAGAGCTTGGAGATAGTTTCCAGCTTGTGCATCATTGAGGAAAGTAGCAGTTAACTTTAAGCTAAGTCCACTTGAAGAGAAAGGGGAGACTATAGCTTTTGAAAGCTGCTCGGTTGGTGAGAGAGGTTTGCTACTGGCTGGTTCTGTGTTGGCAAGGAAACCAGTACGAGAACGGACTGTAAGCCCCGATTTCTTCAACTTCACTTCAAGTTTATGAAAAGTAGATGTTTTTAACTTCGAGTCTTTGTTGATACGTTCTTCATCAGGTACATATCCCAGTAAATAGTAGCCACTTTGATCTTGTACTACACGATCAAGAGCCTTTGCCATATCACTAGTATTTCTTATAAACAGTCCTCCAGTGTCACGAGCCATAAGATTTAGCCCTTCTTGACTGTCAAAAAATCTTGACTGGCGAAGAGAAGTTTCTGCTGCAATTGTTGTGAAGTTTGGATCGGCTGAGCGTGAAATTCCTCTCGATCCTGCACCTATGGGTGCACCATTTATACTATCTCCTGCTGTTATGCCAAGTGTTTGTAAACCTCTAGCATCAATTCCATAAAATACTACAGAACTGTTATTAGCTAAGTCTGTAAGTCTATTGAAAGACTCTCTTACACGATTACTATCTCTGTCAGGAGCAAATATCTGTAACCCGTCTGAAAAGAGTACTACAGATTTTCGTCCTGGTAGGTCTTTTAGTCCTTTGACTATGTAACTGACGGCTCCTAATGTGCCTATAGTAAAAGCTTCATTTCGAAGGTCTTCAGGGTTAACGCGGGCAAGTGTTCGGTCTGGAGGGTTGTCTGAACGGTTCTCTCTGGATTTGTCAAGATTTAGAGCAGGAGAATTATTGATAGGATCAACGGCAACTAGCCTCCCACACCCATTTGGTGACCAGACCAGTCGTGCTATATCTTTCTGCAGTTTCTGTTTATTGTTTGTAAACTGTTGAAGTGCACCAATTCCAGAGCCAGTACGAAGTATTGCAACAAGATCGTCTTCTCTCATCTGTTCATCAATAAATTTCTTAAGCCCTTGACGAACCTGAATAATACTTTCTTGTGAGATACAGACATCATCAACAACAAGTGCGATGGTACGTCTAACCTGTTCGGGTTTGAGAGGTAATGCTGGCAGTTTTTCTGCTTTAGATATCAATGTGGTATTTGCTTCTGAAGAAGCTTTTTCAGAGCGAGGGAAAGCTATGAAAGAGAAATTTGTGATCTCTTGCTTCTTTCCATCTTCATAAATTTCAAAATCTTCTGGTTGAAGATTGTTTACAACATTACCTTGCTTATCAACAACAACAGCATCAACTTGTACCAGTTTCACACCTATGCGCACAACATTTGGGTCTTCACTGTTTTGTGGTTTGTTATCCTGCAAAGCCAAGCTGTTTGTGAGTAGAAAAGTCAAAATCAAACAGCCTACAAATAAACTCTTAAACGTTTTCATTTTATTTTTCCTATCTCATCAATCTATTGTCTCAAAATCTGTCTGTTGAGAGACAATGTTGTTCTGTTGCTTACTTTTTTTGACGTTGCTGTCTTCAATGATTATCTGAAGTATGTAGTTACCTTTAGCAAAACTATTACTAAAAGAGAGTTGTCCACCAACCAAATACTGCTTAAGACTAACGATTTCATCTATGCGTACACTACTCTTTTGGCTTCTAAAGACCTCTTTGCCATCTTTGTAAATGACAGCCTCTGCTTGGAGATTGGGTTTTTGGCTGAGTTTGTCGAGTTGAGGATTGTAGACATAGTAACCAAAATCTACTACAGCATCTTTTTTGAACTTTCTAACTGCTGGACCAGAAAGAGGATTGTTTTGATTGTAATCGCTGCCAGCTACTGCTATTGCTGACACAAAGAATCTATCAGAAGAGTTGAAAGCTTCTACAGTCTGTCCAGTTGTACCGAGTTTTGAAGTAGAAGTGTCACGAACTACTACTTTGAGAAAGTATGAACCATCATTCTTGACTGGTAATGTAGTTGTCTGAACTATTCCATTTCTGTAAGCATTCTGAAGTCCTTCTTCATCAAGTTGAATAGTGAGATTGTTAAACTCTTTGTCAACCAAAAGACCGTTATTACCAAACAGAACAGTAGCTACATCTATGCTAGCTTCATAAAACTGGTCACTCTTTTTGTCAAACTTTATGTTGGTGGGGTCAATGTGAATGAGAGCTTGTAGGTATCTCTGCTCTTTGTCTGTGTCAAGTACGGTAGCACTAAGTTTGACACCAATGTCAGAGCTGTTAAATGGAGAGGTTAGAGCTTGTGTCAACTGTTCTGTTACCGAAATCTCAATCTCTTCATCAACTGCTTGGTCAGCGAATCCATAGAAGCCACTGCGAGAGCGGACTTTTAGACCTGGTTTTTTAACTTTGACTATAAGTTTGTGGAATTTAGCATCTTTAAACTCTTTGCTAAAAGTTTCTTCATCAGGAGAGTAGCCAAGCAGATAGTAACCCTTTTGGTCTTCTGCGGTCTTTTCTAAGAGTTTGGCCAGATTGGTACTTCTAACAAAACTTCCTCCAGTCTTCTCTGCCAAGTCTCTCAGACCATCATTCTGTTGTTGTGTTATGGCTACAATTGACACGCTGCTTAGCTGTTGGTTAGTAGCTTCTTGTATTCTTTGAATACTGCTCTGTATGGGAGTTAGTGAAGAAGCTGAGCTAAAGCTAAATGAGCCTAGATTACTTGCTGCTGTTGGACCAATGTATAGTGGCAGACCACCAGCATTTATTGTATAGATCGCAA
>JAEUQL010000492.1 GCA_016789295.1 Blastocatellia bacterium
ATCAACACCCAAAAATAAGCAAGCACGATGGCAAATCAGCCTACCCGGCAGCTGAGCATGGTGATATCGTCACGGTAACTGTTCTTGCCCTTGAATCCGTCCAGCCCGACGATGATGTCCTGGTGGATGGTCTTGAGGTCTTTGTGGTGATATGTCTTGGCCTGTGTCAACACTCCATATGACTTGGTCAGTAGAAGCTTCGATCTCTTCTCTTTTGAAAAGGTCTTCACCTTTTTTGTAGCCAGCAAAGTAAATTACACGGTTACCACGCTGCTTAAGTGCTTTAGCAATGGAGAAGAGTACTGCATTGCCAAGACCTCCACCAGCCAATAGTACAGACTCGCCTTCTGGTATCTCGGTTGGTGTACCTGTCGGCCCCATTACTACTACCTTTTGACCTAATTGCAGTGAAGCACAAAGTCTGGAGCTGACACCCATCTCTAAAACAATCAGGCTGAGCCACCCTTTTTCTACATCAGTCCAAGCACCCGTTAGAGCAATGCCTTCAAGCATCATCTTTGTCCCATCCATTTCTTGACTATCGACTTCAAAATTCTGTAAGCGGTAGAATTGACCTGGTTGGAACTTGCGTGCTGCAAGAGGGGCTTTGACGATTACTTCTACAATATTTGCAGTTAGTCGGTCTACTTTAACTACAGTTGCAGTAAGTTGCTCATCGAGAAGAGTTAAAAGCTCTCTAAATTTTTGCTCACGTGCTGGTTGCTGGTCAGGATTTAAGTTATCAACCTCATGGTCAAAAATATTTCTTACATGCAGATAGCCAGCTTTTGAAGAAGCCATTGCTTTGACCACATTTCCATTATAGGCAGGGTGGTTATCTCCGTAGTAGCTGATCAGCTTGCCGTCTTTGTTATAAGAAGTAAAGAAAGCATCTTTATCCGCATGAGCTGCAACAAGCTCCACTTTGCCCTCAGAGTTTCGAATAGCTTTGTGGCCAGCAAAGAAGTTACGTTCTAACTTAAACGTTCCAGGATACTCTTTCTCATAGATGATATTTGGACTTGTGCCAGCAGCAACACAGACAGAGCGGGCAGGAATAACTACACACTCGCCAGAGTTTATCCACTTTCCTTGTTCAGTTCTGGTCTGCTTCTCGAAGCGTATGGCGTTGACAGCTCCATATTCATCGGGTATAGCTTCTACAGGATTGATATGCTCTATAAAAGAAATACCTTCTTCTAAAGCTTTTGCCACTTCTTCGTGATTGAGTCTGTAGGCTGGAGAGTCTACAAGACCTTTGCGATAAGCTATCGATACTCCACCCCATTTCTGCACGAGTTGCACGAAGTTGGGTTGTTCGCCTGCACGTTTTGCACGTTCGCGCTCTTGTTTTACTTCCCGACCGTGTTCTATAAAAGTAGCAAGAATCTGCTGCTCTTCTTCGTCAAAGTGTGAAATAAAGCTTTCTACACCAGCTTCGGCTACCATCTTTTCATAGCGTTCAAAAGTCTTCTCTACTTGAACAGGGTAGTAGGCCATAAGTTCTGTTGCAGTGTCTATGGCAGTTAGTCCACCACCAATAACTATAGCTGGAAGTTGTACTTGCAGGTTTGCAAATGCAGTATGCTTGTAAGCTCCTGTAAGCTGAAGTCCCATCAAGAAATCAGATGCTTCTCTGATGCCACGTAGTAGATGGTTCTTCATTGGAATGATTGTTGGGCGGCCTGCTCCTGCTGCAATAGCAATATGGTCAAAGCCCATCTGCCAGGCATCTTCTATCGTGATTGTTCCTCCAAAACGTGTACCACCATAGACTTTGAAGTGGGATCGGCGCAGTAGCGTCAGATAGATTATAGTAAGAAAGTTCTTGTCCCACCTAACAGTAATACCATACTCAGATACTCCTCCAAATCCCAAAAGTACTCTTTCATCAAGCTCTTTGTAGAGAGTAGAGAACTGTTTAATGGGTTGTGGTAGATGCTTGTCAGTTCCTGTCAAATCTTCTGGCATAGGCTCAATCTTTAAGCCGTCTATTCCTATGACCCCAAAGCCTTCATTGAGTAGATAGTGTGCAAGTGTGTAGCCTGCTGGCCCCATACCTACAACCAGTACATTTTTGCCGTTATAAGGAAGGGCAAATGGTCTTCTAACATTTAATGGATTCCATCTGGTAAGAAGTCCATAGATCTCAAAACCGTAAGGTAGATTGAGTATATCGCTAAGAACTCCAGTCTCTATCTGTGGAATATTTACAGGCTCTTGCTTTTGGAAGATGCAGCTCTTCATGCAGTCATTGCATATACGATGGCCAGTTCCTGGAACCATTGGGTTGTCAATCATCACTGTTGCCAAAGCTGCAATAGATTCACCGTCGCGCTTGAGTATGTGGGCTTCAGAGATCTTTTCATCAAGAGGGCAGCCTTTAAGCTCAATGCCTAGCGGGTTGCGACGATAGCTTCCATCTTTTTCCAGGAAGCCAGTTGAGCAACTGTCTTTGTCACGTTCGTGGCAGTAGAGGCAGTAGTCTACTTCATTCATTATCTGTTTGGAGTTGTAGCGTCGGTCGGTCAGCTTGAAGCCATCTCGGCGTCTCAATCTATCTTCAAATCCGACTATCAACTCTTTCATGTCTTGCTTGGGTCTGTTGATGTGTACAAGGTGTGTATAGTCTAAGTGTTCTGGCTGTTTGTAAGACACCCAGTCTTTGACTTCGTCGTGACTCTCTGTAGAGTGGTAGCGGACATAGACCCAGGCTTCGAGCAGCCCAAGAACACGTTTGATAAACTCATAGTCATTTTCTAGCCTCTCTTCTTCAGAGGCAGAACTGTCTAAAAGTCTCAGCAAGAGAGGCTCCTTGCTGACCTGCTGGCGAAGCCATTCTGTACGCTCTCTGGTGGCAGCAGAAACAGGGATCGGTTTAGGAGAGAAGTAGTGGCCATACTCTTTCTCTATCTCTAGAAATGGAACTACTATTTTTGCTATCTCCATCTCTGGATCTACTTCGAGGCTGCTTTCTGGAAAACAGCTATTTTGCAAAGCTTCTACTTCTGTTTTTAGACTCTGATAGTCAAACTTGCTCAGATCGTCACTGGTAAATCGTTTCAGTGCTCGGCGTTGTACAAAATTTCTTTTGAATTGAATGATGTAGTTGTCGCGCTCGGTACGATTGCTGAGCAGTCCAGTCTCTTTTTCTATATGAAAGAGTTTGGCAACAAAATCTCCAAGGTGTGGAGCCATCTTCACTATCAAGTTTGACTCAGTTTTGGCAGCATAGCCTTTGCCACCAGCCTCCACATATGCCTGCCACTCTTTCCAAAGATCCTTGTCTTCAGCTTCTACGTGTTTGTAGAAAAGCTCAGCAAGTTGCTTGAGTCGGTCTGGCTTGTATAGATCGCTATAACTGAATCCTGCTATTCCGAGTTTCAGGTTGATATCATTGTGTAGATCAAATGTTATATCGTTGACTGGAGA
>JAEUQL010000493.1 GCA_016789295.1 Blastocatellia bacterium
ATTTTGAAGGTCGATAAGAGAAGGCAAGAGAGTAAAATTTACACAATTATTGAATTTTATAGAATAAAAAAATTTCGTCTTTACGCAAGAGAAAGAGATTTTCCACGGTGGTGATAGATCAGGATGCGCTAAATTTTCTCTCCGCAAAAGATTCACAAACACTTCTTTCACAATTTCAAATAAATCTAAAGACTGTTTAGAGGAGGTCTAAAAAAATGGGTTTTGATATAGGAAAAGCGCTTACAGATTTTGGAAAACAAACACTGAACATAGTAAACAATCCACAACAAGCATTACAGAATACTCAGAGGGCATTTAATGATAGTCCTGTTGGTCAAGTTCTTGGTCAAGTAACACAGAACCTGCAACAGTTAGGTAACAATATACAACTCCCTGATTTTGGACAGATAGCAAGAGACGCTTTCCAAAATCTACCTGCACCTGTGAGGAGTGTAATAGACTTTGCAAACCAGACAGGTCAGAATGTGACA
Organism: Blastocatellia bacterium; assembly: GCA_016789295.1. Lineage (GTDB taxonomy): Bacteria > Acidobacteriota > Blastocatellia > Chloracidobacteriales > JADJPF01 > JAEUQL01. Next base: position 492 of record JAEUQL010000493.1, read on the forward strand.
AGGGCAGTTACCAACCCCGATCAGTTTGTTTCTGGACTACTCAGACAACAGTCTTCTGTACCAGACCCAGGCCGCAATCTTCCAAGTGGAGAGCTGTCAATTGGATCCAAGGGGTCGGATGTTGCAGCTTTGCAACAAGCATTGAAAGATAGAGGTTTTGATCCAGGCACAGTTGATGGTGAATTTGGATCTCAAACTGAAGCAGCGTTGAAGGCGTTTCAGCAGAATGCGGGCATATCTGCCGATGGCATATATGGTTCACAGACCAGAGCAGCACTCTCTACTTTGAGAAATGGTGATTCAGGCTCGGATGTTTCATCACTACAGCAAGCATTGAAAGACAGAGGTTTTGATCCAGGAACCATTGACGGTGAATTTGGTGATAAGACCGAATCAGCACTAAAAGCTTTTCAGCAAGCAGCCGGTATATCTGCAGATGGAATAATGGGTTCCGAGACCAGAGCTGCTTTTGGTAGAAACGTCAGCAACAATGGTGGAACTACTCCAACCCCACAGCCTCCAACACAAGCTCCAGTCAACAACAATCCACCATCCAACACTACTTCTGGAACTACCGCATCGCAGTTTCCAGCTCTACCAAACACCCCTGAAATCAATCGTTTGAGGCAATTGGCCAACAGACCAGATGTAGCAGCACTACTGAACACAATATCTACTACTGAAGGTACAAGAGGGCAGAGTAAGTTAGATGGTTATGACGTAGTAGTTCGCGGTACAGTTATAGATGCACCACACGATCCAGGTCTGAAAGGTAAGACCAATGTACTGGTTCCAAATCTTAATTACTACCATGATATTTTTGTCAACGTTGCTCCAGGACTCAATGCTGGAGTTGCCGGTCGTTACCAGTTCCACATTGAGACCTACCGTAGCGTTGCCCAGCAAATAGGACTGCCTATGGTTCAGACCCCAGCTCCTGACTATAAAGGCAGAACCACTTCACCATCCTTTACACCAGAAGCCCAAGATTTGGCTGCAGTAAAACTGCTTGAGACTACCGGCGCGATAGCTGCACTAGACCGTGGAGATATCAATGGTGCTATTCACGCAGCAGGTAAAGAGTGGGCAAGTATTCCACTTTCAAATGGTAGCGGAATAGGTGCTTCTACAGGTCAACACAACTACTCTCTAAGTGAAGTGAGAAATCTCTACAATGAGTCACTTTCACAGATCAGAAGTACTGGTGGTGCTCCTTACACTCGCGTACAAGGTGGTAGTTCTGCAACAACTGCACCTACAACCAACCCTGCAATTGCAGGACTTACTCCTACAAACAAGGGTGTTAATGTTGGTTTGATAGAGAGTAGTATCAATGGTGGCAAAATATTCAAGGTTGGCGATAAAGGTGAAGATGTACGCCAACTCAAGATGATGCTTGGTTTCAAGAATCCAAACAACGAGTTTGGTCCAACTACTGCAGAAGCAGTGAAGGCTTTCCAAGCAGCCAACAACATACAGCAGAATGGAATGGTTGGACGTGATACTTTTTCTGCTCTAAAGAAAGCCGCTGAAGGTGGATCGGTTGCTCCGGTAAATGGTGGTCCAGCCAACAGAGCCAATATGGATGCAATGCTAAATATTGCTAAAAATCGCAGTGAAGGACATCCTGCTGACGGCAAATGTTATAATTGGGTATTTGGTCTTGGAAATGTTAGAGATGGCCAGCCAAGCTTTGGTAATGCTGCAGGTGGAGCTTACAGAAAACTCTACGATGCCATACCAAGCGAGTTTGGAAGCTACGCTATACAGTTTGCTATATGGATGAACCAGAAGCAGAGCAATGGCCGTACAGTAGCAGACAATCAAGGCTTTACAACTATTGAAGGCAATGGCCGCCGTTTGGGCGATTTTATGGCACAGAACCGTGAAAGCCTGAAGGGTGCTATCATCGTAGTTCCATATGGTGTTGGTGGAGCAACAAGCTCAACCGAGTACAACCCAACAGCCGACGGCTACTCGGCAAGTAAGTATGGTACTGGAACCGGTGATATTGCAATAGTAGGTGATCGTGCTGGTGCATACTACAATGGTGGAGTTCTCAATCACGACAATGCTACTCAGTGGTATATCTACTATCCAAAACAGTAAGACTACTTTTACACTTGCAGGAATTTCCTGCAAGTGTAAAAAATAAGGCAAATTCCCTTTAGGAGCGGAACAATGTCTAATGATGATTTAACACTTGATCTTCTAAGAGCCAGAACAACCGGTCATTTGGGTGGTGCTAAAAACACAGGGACACTCTCGACAGGACCTCTTAAGGTTAGCAAGGTTTTGTCTAAAGAGTTTGAGCAAGCACAAGCTGGAACTCTTTCTGTAGAAGAGTTTGTAAGGCTCAAACGTAACAACCTTTCGGAGATAGCCTCGCTGGCTGCTGATTTCTACGGTAAAGAGAGATACGATGATTCACTCTACCTTTTTAAGGAGTTGATAGCGATAAACGAAAACGATGCACGTTATCACAACGCCGTAGGAGCAGTTCTAATACAGCAGAAAGATTATGAAGGAGCAATATCCTATTTAAATAATGCTCTTGAACTGAATTCAGAAAGTATCTCAGCCATAGTCAATCGCGCTGAAGCCTATCTTTTGACAAACAGATTTGAAGAAGCTTATAAAGACCTAGAAAAGGCTATAGCACTCGACCCAGATGAGAAAAGTCCTGCCGCAAATCGTGGCAGACACCTTGCCCTGGGAATGGCCAAAATAGCCGAATCTCTCAAAGCTACTGCTGGTTAAGATAAAATATATGGCTTTGAACGTTGTTCAAAAAGCTTTCAAAGCCATATATTTTTAACCTATAATCTCCACCTGATGCCAGTTTCAGTAGCAATAATTACCTGTAATGAAGAGAAGAATATTGAAGCTGCCCTTGAATCGGTTCGTTGGGCAGATGAGATTATTGTAGTCGATT
>JAEUQL010000494.1 GCA_016789295.1 Blastocatellia bacterium
TGATCATAGTTATGCTCGTGGTCGTGCATCTTCCATTAACGACTACAATCATTGGGAAGAGCTTGTTGCAGACTGTTCGAGAGGCTATTCTAGGCTTTTTTTTGGTAAAGGGCTTAATGATATAGAGCGTTATCACTTTGAAAATATCTACAAACGACTATTAGAAACACATCTATCTTTTTTTGATCTTCAAACACCCTCTATCTTTACACCTGCAGATCTTAAAATTGATAACTTTTCAAAGAATAAACGGCCTGAAGATAATATAAAAGAGAGTTTTCTTAAATTCTTCATAGCACTGCATCAGGCATTACTTAACTTTGATGCAAAACTGGCTGAACGACCAACTTCACAACTACTTAACCCAGTACAAAAAGTAAGCAACAAAGCTATCTTGAGTAGTACTGCAGCACTTACTTTAGATGTAGTGCAGACGCGGGCATTTCTTTCTCAAAGTGAAATGTCTCTATCTGACTACACAATAGAGACACTTTCGGCAGCCATCAACCCAGATGCAAAAGACAAAGTAACACTCATACAAGCACTACGCACAACTGTAGATCTTTCGGCAAAAGCTCGTATAGTCGATGAGATCAAAGCAATGAAGGTGCTACTCAAGTACTTACAGCAACGTATCAGCCTACTATATATTCTCAATGAACAAGAAAAAGAGCAGTGGCGAACTTCTGTAAATGTCTCGCTTCAAGAACTTGAGCAGAATGACCCTATAGCCATCTCATCATATGCCATAATACTAAACACTATTGAAGAGTGGGATCTTTCAAAAGAGAGGATACTTGAAGAGTGGAGGAATCCAGAAACTAGCATACTCCGCCTGCACCAGATAATGTTTATAATCTTGTTGACAAAGCCACAAAACCAGTTCTATGAGCTTGTAGACGAGTATAAAAAATGGCTTGCTATGAACCAACTTCCAGCCGATTCTATCAGAAAACGTTCTCTTGATAAGCGGTTTATGATCCTGCGAGACTTTCTCAACAAAGGAAGGATGCGGCTGACATTCCTACGCCTACTTCTTGTAACTATTCAATATATCCAGATGTCATATGAGATAAAGAATTGGGAACCTAATCCAGCCTATATAATAGAAGACCTACTTGCTGTTGAAACCCCTCTGAAAAAGTTTCGCCAAATCCAGACCATACTCTCAACTAAACCTTCAAGCGATGTGGTAGACCTCACACAGAAGTTTAAAGATGTTCTCATGGACAGGTTTCAACAAAGTGCTTCTGGATATAGCTACTACACTGATGAAGAGAGACAGCTTATGGAGAAGAGGCTGCGCCAATGTGAAAATCTCAGCCACCGTCCAGACTGGAAAAATAGCAGAGACAAACTAATATATGCTGTATGCCGACTGATGATGAGACCTATTAGAGGCATAGCTGAAACTGAAACAAAATAGGAGGATCTATTGTGAGTTCTAGACTCGAAGCACTCAAAGCTCTTTTAGCAGACAACCCTACAGATGCCTTTGTCCATTATGGAATTGCTAATGAGTACTACAAAGCTGCCCAACTTGAAGAGTGTGTATCAACGATTCATCAATATCTCAAACTGGCAGACGATGAAGGAGCTGTCTATCGTATGCTTGGACACTCGCTTTTGAGGCTTGGTAGAAAAGATGAAGCAAAAGTAGCTTTTGAGGAAGGAATCAAAGCAGCAGAAAAACATGGCCATCCAAGCATGGCTGAAGAGTACAGAGAAGTAATAGACTTTGACCTCTCCTAAGAGAGTCATATATATCTGAGCGGTATAAAGCTCTACATTTCAACATGAAGCATTTAACACTGGTACTTACAGACGTAGAACTATCAATGGTGCAAGCTTGGCAGAAGTTTTGTGGTGACCTAGATTTTGTCAAGATACATCACGGATCTATACTAAGCTTGTCTGTTGATGCTGTTGTAAGTCCTGCTAACAGTTATGGCTTTATGGATGGTGGAATAGATCTAGCCTACAGCCATTTTTTTGGTTGGCAAATACAAGAAAAACTCCAAAAAATTATTTACCATAAACATCATGGAGAACTTCTTGTGGGTAATGCAGAGATAGTAGAAACCGAAAACCCTCAAATTCCATTTCTTATAGCTTCCCCAACAATGAGAGTACCAATGCAGCTTGGCAATACCGTCAACCCTTATCTTGCGGCAAGAGCTGTCTTTCTACTTTGGAAGTATGGAATAGTTTACCAAGGAGTTTTTGCAGAAAGTCCCATTTCAGAAGTTGTCCAGACAATAGCAATACCAGGTCTCGGAACAGGGGTAGGAGGAGTTGGAGTCAATACATGTGCAAAGCAAGTTAGGAGTGCAATAGATGACTTCCTACTTGGCAAATATACCTATCCACTTTCTTGGGCTGATGCACAGGCACGCCACCAAAAACTTTATCGTGACACGGTAAGGGATCTTCAGTTTGAAAATTGACACTCCCAGAGCTAAAGCAGTGGGATTATTGTTGAAGCTAGAGCAGTAGTTAGGATAAGTTGCTTCCAATCGTTAAGAACAGCCTAACCACCAGCAGAAGCCAAACAAGCAATATGGCCGGTGTCAGCAGCACGCTCAGCAAATCGTTTAAGCTTCAACTGGCCGTAGATACTTGACTTGCCCATTATTGAAAATCAAAAAACTTCCTACAATTCATCCTACCAATGAAGCTTCTGGACTTTCTCGCGACTGTAAAGCAGCAACCCTAAACTCCATAGTAAAGTTTAGGGTTGTTACTGCTAAGGTTTGCGACCGAATTTGGCTTTCAGGTCGTCAATAGTTGCACTCTTCTTTTTGGGTTCAACATTCTGTTTAGGCTGCTTTGGCTGTTCCGACTTCATCGAAAGGCTGATTCTTTTTAGTGCTTCGTTTACTTCTACTACGCGGACTTTCACAACCTGGCCTACTTTAACTATTTTTGTTGGGTCATCAACAAATTTGTCTGCAAGTTGCGAAATATGCACAAGCCCGTCCTGATGAACACCTATATCAACAAAAGCTCCAAAGTTGGTCACATTTGTGACAGTACCTTCAAGCATCATGCCTACTTTTAGGTCTTTGATCTCTCGAACATCGTCTTTGAAGTTTGCATAACGAAACTCAGCCCTTGGATCTCTTCCTGGTTTTTGGAGTTCAGTAACGATGTCTTTCAATGTCGGCTCGCCGACTTTATCACTAATATACCTTTTTATGTCTATCGTTCTAACCTTCTCAGGAACCTTTGTAATCTCATTCAGCTCAACACCCAGATCTTTAGCAAAAACCTCAACTATATGATAGGTCTCTGGATGTACAGCAGAATTATCTAGCGGGTTGATGCCATCACGTATGCGGAGGAAACCAGACGACTGCTCAAAAGTCTTTGGGCCAAATTTTGGTACTTTCAGAAGCTCTTTCCTGCTCTT
>JAEUQL010000495.1 GCA_016789295.1 Blastocatellia bacterium
CTGGGTTAATAGGTGAAATTCTTAGCGAACCTGTTGGAGAGAATTGGCAAGAGAGCTTCTATCAAGCAGCAAAAGAAGCTGCTATGCTACTTCAGATAATTTTGGGAGATCTAGAGAACAACGAAAATATAGACAGTCTTTTTCTAAGTGAGTTAAAGACCTCTATAGACCAGTTGAGGGCACATATATATCAGTTGCAGCGCAGGGGTGTTTATTACAAATAAAGATAGTTAGAAGGAAGAAGGCCGCACAGGCAATAGGTTTCTATTACCTGGCGACCATTGTTTTTTAAGAAGGGTGTTTTTTGGCATAGTCATAAGCCGTACAAGCAGAAATGACGTGACAAACCCAACCAAGAAGCCCGCCTGTACCGATCCAAAAGCCTGGTGTGATGACCAGCCAAAAGATTCCTCTCAGTATCTTACCATTATATATCTGTCCAAGACCTGGCACGATAAAACTAAGAACTGCTGCGATTCCTGGGTTTCTCATTTTTCTCTCCTTTCTACTATTTTATACGTTCGTCTTTGGCTATTTTGCCGTCCCTAATAGAAAGAACTCTGTGTGCGTGTGCAGCAATATCAGGCTCGTGTGTAACTAGTATTATAGTATTTCCGGCTTGGTGTAGCTTATCAAAGAGTGACATTATCTCTACACTGGTGGCAGAATCCAAATTGCCTGTAGGTTCATCGGCTAGAATTATGGATGGATTGTTGACAAGAGCACGAGCTATGGCAACGCGCTGCCTTTGACCACCAGAAAGTTCATTGGGCTTGTGGTTCATACGTGCTGCTAGATCTACTTGCTCTAAGCTTCTTTTGGCACGGGCCAACCTTTCTGCTGAAGGTGTTCCGCTATAGATCAGAGGAAGCTCGACATTGTGTAGCGCAGAAGCACGAGGAAGAAGATTGAATGTCTGAAAAACAAACCCAATCTCTTTGTTGCGAATGTATGCAAGTTCATCATCATTCATTTTGGAGACAAGCTTGCCGCTCAAATAGTACTCACCACGACTTGGTGTGTCCAAGCATCCTATTAAGTTCATCAACGTAGACTTACCAGAGCCAGAAGGCCCAACTATGGCAACGTATTCATTACGCTTTATTTCAAAACTTACTCCTGCTAAAGCGTGTATCTCTTGATCTCCCATTCTGTAAGTCTTCCATAGATCAGTTGTCCTTATTACAGCGTCCTGAACTGCAGTTTTGGAGTTAATAATCTCTTCCTGTTCAATCGTCATATTCATGGTTGCAGGCATCTACTACACCCTCCTCCTTACTTCTTGTCCTTACTCGACTCAGCTTTCACAGCGGTTCCTGTTTTGAGTGTGCGTAGCTGACGGAATGGACCAATAACTATCTGGTCATTTTCATTCAAGCCACTCAGTACCTCTATCTCTGTTTCACCTGTGATACCAGTCTTTACTTCAACAAAATTTGCTTTCCCATCTTTAACGATAAATACGCCTTGTACTTCTTCTTTTTTGGGTTTTGCTTCGGTCGCTTTGGTATCTTTTTGTGGATCTCCTGGCTGTGCTTGCTGTTTCTGGTCAGCTTCTTTTTCAGCACCCAGATCTTTTATCACCAGTGCTTGAATAGGTACTGTGAGAGCGTTACTGCGTCTGTCAGTTGTGATAGTTGCTGTAGCGGACATTCCAGGACGTAGTTTTTGTAATGTCTCTTTTTCTGACTTCAACTTGACTACTACTTTGAAGTCTTTGGCTTCTTGGCTGTTTGTTGATGTAGCAATGGTCTGACCAGAACGTGTGACCGCGCTGTGACCAATCTCTATGACTTCACCGTCTATTTCTGTCTCTCCAAGAGCATCAACTTTGACCTTTGCAGACTGCCCAAGTTTAACATTTGCTATATCGGTTTCATCAACTTTGACTTCAACGTTGACGTTTGACATGTCGGCTATCATCATCAGCGGAGAGCTGCTGAGATTGGCAAGAACAAACTCTCCTTCTTTAACAGGTAGACTGGAGACTACGCCCTCAATGGGGGACTTCTTCACAGTCTTAAAGAGTAGGTCTTGTGCGTTTCTCAATTGGGCTTTTGTAGAATTGACACGCTCGGAGAGAGATCTGTAGGAGATCTCTGCACGGTTGACAGCAACTTGGGCGTCTTTGAGCTGATATTCTAGTTGTTCTACACGAGCTTTTTGTGCTTCTACGCTTGCTTTTGATGCCTCTAGACGGTTTTTGGCAGTATCGAACTGTGATTTTGAGAAGACTCCAGCTTCCACCATGTCGGCAGCACGCTGATACTCAGTTTCTGCTAATGCTAGGTCAGCTTGTGCTCTCTTGAGGTCGGCTTGAGCGGAAAGTATCAGGTTTCTGGTAGCATTTACGTTATTTTCGGCAGCACGCCACTGCACTTCTGCTGAGCGTGTGTCTTGCTCTTCAGCACGTAGGACAGATTCCTGGCTTGCTGCATTGTTTGCCTGTTGTGTTGGGTCAACCTTGAGTAGGTCTTGGTCGCTTCTGACCACATCTCCTTCACGGACGTAGATGTTTGTGACTCTGCCAGAAACTTCTGCTGTGAGGTTGTAAAACTTGACTGGCCTAACTTCTCCTGATGCGGTAACTTTCGATTCAAGTCTTTCTTTGCGTTTTACAGAATCTATCTGTACCTCAGAAATAGTTTTGCCACTCGACAAAACGCTTGCAGTTACTACACCTGCTATAGCTAGTACTATTATTGAGAATACTAAAATCTTCTTCTTTCTTGTGAATGCCATAATGGAACTCTCCTACCTCCTGACCGCTTTAGCCTAATATTTTCAGCCGTCTTTTTAAAATTTCTCAGGAATACCGATATGCTGTAATTTCTCCTGAGTTCTGACCCGAATAAGATGATTTCGTTATGTTCTCGTTAGCTTCAGGCTTAGCTACGACAGTCTGAAGACCTAAGTTTCAAATTATATTCGAAATAGGTAGAGGAACAATAACTTGTTCTGTTGTCTTATCTCTTTCTTGTCGCGTAAAATAGCGATTCTGTCTGCTTGTTACAACAATAGAGTAGGATAGCGGTGAAGATGATAGAAGGTAGGTCGGTAATCTGTTTTGCTGGTGAGGACTGGTGGTACCATCACCCACATTCGAAAAATCACATTATGAAACGGCTTGTTCGTAAGAATAGAGTGATGTTTATCAACTCTATATCTATGGGATTACCAAGCATCAAAAGCGGTGATTTTTTTGCCAAAGTGAAAAGGAAGTTGAGAAGTTACCTCAAGTTTGTGCGTCGTTCCTCTGAAGGAATCTGGGTAGTGACCCCAATAGTCACCCCATTTTTTTCTAGTAGTTCAGGAAGATGGTTAAATAAATGGCTCCTGATAGTACAGATACGACTACTTGCCCTCTTTCTGGGTTTTAACAATCCCTTACTTTGGATAGCCATAC
>JAEUQL010000496.1 GCA_016789295.1 Blastocatellia bacterium
GGGCGATCCTATGTCTAGTTTATATGAACAGCTTGGTGGAGAAGCGGCTGTAGATGCAGCAGTAGATGTATTCTATCGTAAGGTGTTGAGCGACAATCGTATTAACCGTTTTTTTGAAGGGGTTGATATGGACAAGCAAGCTGCCAAGCAGAAAGCATTTCTGACTATGGTCTTTGGTGGACCACACAACTACACAGGACTCGATATGAGGAAAGGGCATGCACACTTACTTGAAAAAGGGTTAAACGACAGCCATGTTGATGCAGTGATAGAACTTCTTGGTGAGAGCCTCAAAGAGCTTGGTGTAGGAGCCGATCTGATTGCAAAGGTTCAAGCTACAGCAGAAAGCACGAGAAACGATGTTTTATCTAGGTAGTAAACCTTTATATGAAAAACCACACTGTTTGCTACTTAGGTAATAACTTTTCATTACAAGCAGGGGAATCTGTGCTAGAAGGGTTGCTACGTCAGGGTATAGACATTCCTCATTCTTGCCGTTCGGGAGTATGTCAGTCGTGTTTGATGCGTGCATCAAATGGCAACATCCCAGAACGCGCACAGCGAGCAATCAAGGAAACGCTAAAAAGACAAGGATACTTTCTCTCTTGTGTCTGTTATCCAGAAAGTGACTTGGAGATAGTATCCAGTGAAGAGCTAAGAACTAGAGCAGAGATAGCCGAACTCTATCGGCTAAGCAACACAGTGCTTCTGGTTCGCCTTCTTCCACAGACCACTTTTGATTACTTTCCTGGGCAGTTCCTATCTTTAATTAGGGAAGACGGACTGACTAGAAGTTATTCTATTGCAAGCCAGACATCAGAACCATTTCTGGAGTTGCACATTAGAAAGATAGCAAACGGTGAAATGAGTAGCTGGCTCTTTGAACAAGCCCGTGTCGGCGACAAAGTCTATATTCAAGGACCTGCAGGCAGTTGCTTCTACCTACCTGGTAGACCTCAACAGCCCTTGGTACTGGCTGGAACAGGAACTGGCCTAGCCCCTCTCTATGCAATTGCTAGAGATGCACTTAGCCAGAAACACAAAGCAGACATATGGCTTTTTCATGGAGCAGTGACTCAAGACGGCCTCTATCTAGTTGAAGAGTTAGAGAGTCTTTCTAGAGACTATGCAAACTTCAACTATTATCCATCGGTTCTTGAGGCTGGAGCAGATGCAGATCTTCAGGTTGGGTCTATAGACCAAGTGCTACTTGCAACTCTTCCAAAACCGATTGGATGGAGAGCATTTGTATGTGGTAGCCCAGACATTGTCGATATATTGAAAAAGAAACTCTTTATTGCTGGGGTCTCTATGAAAGATATCTACGCAGATGCTTTCCTTCCCAGCCAAAACAACCGTTCATCTTAGTAGTGTGTTAGTATAAGGCGTTAGGAGATCTATTTTTAGAGGCTAGAACCGTGCGCCTTACTTTTCACGCAGACTATTCACTTAGAGTATTACTCTACCTAGCAAGCCATCCAGACAGGCTTGTTTCAACAGTAGAGATCAGTCAAGCTTACAATATCTCTAGAAATCACCTAGTGCGTGTAGTAAACAATCTTGGCAAGAAAGGTTTCATTGAGGTTCACCCAGGTCGTTCTGGAGGTATCAAGCTTGGCCGTCAACCAGAAGAGATAATATTAGGAGAAGTGATACGGGCTACAGAGCCAGACTTCTATCTTGTTGAGTGTTTTGATAAGCGCACAAACAGTTGTCCAATAACTCCCGCGTGTGGATTGAAATCAATTCTGAAAGAAGCAGTAGACTCTTTTTTGCAAACACTCAACCGTTACACACTTAGGGATATTTCGCAAAACCATTCAGAGCTAGCTCTTCTGCTAGCTCTTCCCAAAAGAAAGCAACGGATAAAAACAAAAGCTTAGCGCGCCCTGTTTCTAGCTTCTGCTGTAACTCTTTTTGAATGTTGTCTCAAGCGCATACTCATCTTCTGAGAAAAGAGCCAGTTTGTAAGCCCTTCCTCTTCATAGGCTTTATCCCAACAGTTGTGACCAGTCTCTTCAAATTCTGTGTATTTGACTCTTTTACTGAAAACTTTTAGAGCCTCCACCAACCTCCTTGACTCAGAAACTGAAACCACATTGTCATCTTTTCCGTGAAAGAGCCATATGGGAGTTTTGCCTATCATCTCGGCCAGTGAAGTGTATGGATCTTCTTTAGTAGTTATTTCAGCAACTTCTGGAGGAATAATAGGCAGAGATGAGAGATTTTGTGGAGGAACAATCCAAGGACAGACTGCTACTACAGCAGCAAACCGGCTAGGGTTGCGGGCAGCAATGTAGACAGTTCCTGCTCCACCCATTGAAATACCTGTGAGATAAACCCTTTGGCGATCACAACTGAACTCTTCAAGAGTCAGGTCTAAAGTTTTTAGGGCGTGTGCCTCTGTCTCTAAAAAAGTCCAATGTCCAGATGGTGGACACTGTGGAAAGACTATAATTGCAGGGAATCTCTCTGCCTGGCGTCTTATGGCGTGTGCCAACCCTACTTCGGTCTGAAGCAGCCCATCTTCTCCCCTCTCTCCACTCCCATGCAGGAATAGTATCACTGGCCATTTCTTTGCTCTTGTATACTCAAAAGGAAGATAGACCTGATAGCGATAGCTCTTCTCTCCTATGACAACCGTTCTGTTGAGAAACCCTGTCTCAACTGTTTGACGAGCATAAGCAGAACCGAAAGAGAACAGTAGAAAAAGTAGGCAGAAAAATATCCTGATCATTAACTCAACTCCAATAGCTCAGCTCTCCAAGCCTTCAATACCTCGACTCAAGCTTGTAGGCTAACATCTCCAAGCAGAATTCCCTTCTGCTCTTTTCGAAGCTCTTCTCTGAACTCATCATAGCGTTTATGTATCCAGGCTGGCAGATGGAGGCTAGCAACAGCCAGAGCAGTTACTAGAACAGCAACTGGTAGTGGCAACTGCCTCAATTGTGGAAGTACAGGCGTCATAAAAAATACCAGTAGTACCTGAAAAGAGTAGACCTGAAGGGAGTGCTGTCCAAGAGATATCAGCCATTTCCAAGTGACCACCTTCTTGAACTGCTCATATAGACTTGCTACCAGATAGGTTATTGCAGCAAAGTTGACTACCCTCAACAGCCCCATGTGAGCTTTTGAAGTAAGAAACTCTGGTAGATAGTTGCTACCTATCAGTTCGTGTCTAAAAAGAAAAAGGCTGCTAGCCACTGTCAAGGCAGCAAAAAAGAGTTTTCTGTTTTCAAGAAATGAGAAGCTGTAGCCTTGTGAACGGTGGTAGCCACAAACAAGACCACCAATGTAGAGTATCTGCCACGCAAATATGTCAAAGAAACCAAAATCTACAGGTAAAACCTTGATAAGCTGTGACTTCAAAAGCGCAAGCAGTCCAAACTGTGACAAAAGCC